>CAMLLF010000017.1 GCA_946480705.1 uncultured Lysobacteraceae bacterium
GCGGGCTCATCGCTCATCTCCCTGCGCGCGTGCGCGCTTCAGCAGACCGCTCAGGCGCGTGTACTCGGCGTCGGACAGCGGCGTCGACGATTCGAGGAGCGCGGCGACGACGGATCCCGGCGATCCGTCGAAGAACGTGTGGACCAGCTGCGCGAGCGCCGACCGGCTGGCCTGGTCCGGGTTGACGGCGGGGAAGTAGACGAACCGCGGCCCGTCGTATTCGCGTCCGACGAGGCCGCGCTGCGGGACGGGCTGCATCTGGAACGCATCGACGCGCAGGCGCAACTGCAGCTGTCGTCCGCGACCACGCCGCGACGCTGGCCGCTGGTCACGCTGGCGCTGTTCGTTCTCGCGGGCATCGGTTTCTGGCAGTGGCGCGAGTGGACCTGGCAGCAGCGCATCGCCGATATCGAACACCGCCTGTCGGACTGGCCGGGCCTGCATCTGGATCGCATCGAGGGCCGCCGCTGGCGCAGCGTCCGCGTCGTCGGTCTCATCGACGGCGATGCCGATCCGCCATCGATCGCGCTGCGTGACATGCTGCCGGCCGAGGTCGAGATCGACCTGTCGCTGCGCGGCTTCCTGTCGACCGACGATGCGATCGTGCTGATGCGGCTGCGGCGCGAACTCGACCTGCCGTCCGGCGTGCAGGCCAGCGTCCACGACGGCGTCGCGAGCCTCCAGGGCAGCGCGGACGCGAGCTGGATCGCATCCGCGAAAACGCACGCCGCACGCGTCGTCGGACTCGTCGCGCTGGACACCTCGCTGCTGCGCGCGAATGCCGATCCGGACGCCGCGCTGCAGGCGGAATGGCGCCGGCTCGCGGCCGCCGTGCCCGACATGCGCGTGCATTTCGTGCGCGAACTCGACGTGCGCGACGTGCAGGAACTGCAGCCGCTCGTCGCCGCGGTGCAGCGACTCGCGGTGCTCGCGCCGCAGCTGCAGCGCCGTCTGACATTGACGTGCCGCGGCCACAACGACGAGCCGGGGACCGCGACGACGAACCACGGTCTGCGCGAACGCCGCGCGCGATGGCTCTGCGATCAGCTGCGCGACGCCGGCATCGCCGCCGCCCTGCTGCGGACCGATGACGGCGATGCGGCGAATCGGCCTATGATCGACGCGCGTGCCGCGAGCCTGGGGCTCGATGCCGCGCCGGCGGAGGGGGAATGAGCGATATCGCACGCAAGGTCTGCATGCTCGGCGACTTCGGTGTCGGCAAGACCAGCCTCGTCGCACGTTACGTGCGCAACACGTTTTCCGAGAAATATCTGACGACCGTCGGCGTCAAGGTCGACAGCCGCGTCGTCGCGTTGCCCGGCGGCGTCGATCTAAAACTCGTGATCTGGGACATCGCCGGCAAGGCCGCGCTCGACAGCGTCAACAAGAACTATCTGCGCGGCGCGAGCGGACTCATTCTCGTCGCCGACGGCACGCGCGAGGCGAGCCTGCGCGCGGCATTGAACCTTGCCATGCAGGCGCGCGACGTCATCAACGAACCCGCCTGCGTGCTGTTCGTCAACAAGCTCGATCTCGTCGACCGCTGGGAAGTCGCGCCGGCCGTACTCGAGGAAATCCGTCGCAGCATCACCGTGTTCGAAACCAGCGCGCTCAGCGGCGATGGCGTCGAAGCGGGCTTCGACGAACTGGCCCGGATGCTCGCGCCATGACGCTGCTGCCCGACGCCGTCGAGACCTATCTCAATCATCTGCTGCGCGCGCGCGCGCGGCCGCTGCTGCTGACCTTCGACGCGAACTGGCAGCTCGTCGATCTTCACGGCGACACCGGGCATCACGGCCTCGATGCGGAGGCGCCGCAGGCGCTCGTGCAGCAGCTGCAGGATCTGTTTCTCGGCCTGCCGCACGACCAGCCGCAGGATCTGCCGTTCGTCGAACTCGCCGGCGGCCGCCACGCGCACGTGCACCTCGTGCCCGACGGCGATACGTTCCACCTGCTGCTGCTCGACGCCGGCGACGAGCACGGACGCACCCAGGCGCACCAGCAGCTCGGCAACGACGCCGCGCTCGCCGGCATCGAGAAATCGCGCACGCTCGCGCGGCTGCGCCAGATCAAGAGCGAACTCGAACAGCAGCGCGCGCGGCTGGAGGAAGCCAACGCGCTGAAGAACGCGCTGTTCGCGACGCTGAGCCATGAATTCCGCACGCCGCTGACCTCGATCTTCGGTTATCTGCACCTGCTGGAGCGCGACGGCGCGAGCGCGCGCGACCAGGCGCTGCTCGCGCTGCGGCGCAATGCGAGCTATCTCTTCGCGCTCGCCGAGAACCTGCTCGAATACGGCCGCGGCGAAGCCGGCGAGAGCCTGCTCGATCCGGGCGCGCTCGATCTCGCCGCGCTCGTCGCCGACCTCGATGCGATGTTCCGGCCGCTGGCCGCGGAAAAGGGACTCGCGCTCGTCGTCGACGCCGGCGCTGCGCCGCCGGCAGGGGCGCTGTTCGACGCGGTCAAGCTGCGCCAAGTCGCGATCAATCTGCTGTCGAACGCGCTGCGCTACACGCCGGCCGGCTACGTGCGCGCGCACCTGGCCTGGGACGGCACGCGGCTCGTGCTCGAAGTGCGCGACACCGGGCTCGGCATCGACGCGGGTTCGCGTGCGAAGGTGTTCAAGCCGTTCAACCGCGGCGCGCAGCACGGCTCGCGCGGCGCGGGCCTGGGCCTGTCGATCGTCAAGCGGCTCGTCGAACGCATGTCGGGTTCGATCGACCTCGAATCCGAGCTGGGGCAGGGCAGCACCTTCCGCGTCGCACTGCCGGCGCTCGCGGGCGCCGGCATGCCGCAGGCCGCACCGGCGGCGAATCGTCGCAGTCTCGGTGCGCTGATCGTCGACGACGACCCCGACGTCGCGGCGCTGCTCGACGTGCTGCTCGGCGATCTCGGCATGCGCACGCGCGTCGCCTCGAACGTCGCGGCCGCGCTCGCCGCGGTCGCCGCGGAGATGCCCGATCTCGTGCTCGTCGACGTCGAACTGCCCGGAATTTCCGGCAATGCCGCGGTCTACCAGCTTCGTTCACAAGGATACAAAGGCCGCATAGTTACGGTTTCGGCAAATGCGACCGAGTCGGCCCGCGCCGCGGCGCTGGCCGCGGGCGCCGACCACTACCTGACGAAGCCGCTCGACTTCGCGCAGTTCGCACGCGTCGTGCAGAGCGCGGGCGCGATCTCCTGACGCGCGTGCTAGCATCGTTTTTTCCCCCGCAGGAATGTTCGCCGTGACGTTCAGTCCCGAAGCGCTTGCCGAACTCGACGCCCTGCTGGCCGAAGCGGCCGCCGGCGGCGATCCCGAGCCCACCGCCATGAACCTCAGCACGGTCGACGAACGCGGCCGGCCGCACTCGCGGATCGTGCTGCTCAAGGGCACGGGCCCCGACGGCCTGCGCTTTTTCACCAACTACACCAGCGCCAAGGGCCAGCAGCTGGCGACGAACGCGCTCGTCGCGCTGTGCATCCACTGGAAGCACCTGCGCGAAGGCGTGCAGGTGCGCGTCGAAGGCGCCGTCGAGGAATTGTCGGCGGCCGATTCGGATGCCTATTTCGCGACGCGCCCGCGCGGCAGCCAGATCGGTGCCTGGGCGTCGCTGCAGTCGCAGACGCTGGCCGCGCGCGCCGATTTCGAGGCGCGCATCGCGCACTACGAAGCCGAGTTCGCCGGCCGCGACGTGCCGCGTCCGCCGCACTGGGGCGGCTATCTCGTGAAGCCCGACCTCGTGGAGTTCTGGTACGGCGCGAAACACCGCCTGCACGAACGCCTCTGCTACGAGCGCATCGAAGGCACGTGGCGCGTCCAGCAGCTGTATCCGTGACGTCATCGCCGTGTATCCCGCACGCATCGTCTGCCTGACCGAAGAGCCGACCGAAGTCCTCTATGCGATCGGCGAGGAAGACCGCATCGTCGGCATCTCGGGCTTCACCGTGCGCCCGCCGCGCGCGCGCAAGGAGAAGCCGAAGGTCTCCGCGTTCACGAGCGCGAAGATCGGCGAGATCCTCAAGCTCGAACCCGATCTCGTCATCGGCTTTTCGGACATCCAGGCCGACATCGCGCGCGACCTGATCAAGGCCGGCGTCGAGGTCTGGATCAGCAACCACCGCTCGGTCGAGGGCATTCTCGGCTACATCCGCCGGCTCGCCGGCATGGTCGGCCGCGCCGGTGCCGGCGAAGCGCTCGCGCGCCGCGCCGAAGAACACATCGCCGCGGTCTCCGCGGCCGCGGCGGCGCTGCCGCGGCGCCCGCGCGTCTATTTCGAGGAATGGGACGACCCGCTGATCACCGGCATCCGCTGGGTCGGCGAACTGATCCGCATCGCCGGCGGCGACGACGTGTTCCCCGAACTCACGGAAAAATCGCTCGCGCGCGACCGCATCCTCGCCGATCCGACCGAAGTCGCGCGCCGCGCGCCGGACATCATCCTCGGCTCGTGGTGCGGCAAGCGCTTCCGCCCCGAACACGTCGCCGCGCGCCCCGGCTGGGACGCCGTTCCCGCCGTGCGCGACAACGAACTCCACGAGATCAAGTCGCCGATCATCCTGCAGCCCGGTCCCGCGGCGCTGTTCGACGGACTCGATGCGATTCATGCGCGCATCGCTGCATGGGCCCGTAGGGCGCAATAACCGAAGTGCATTGCGCCATCTCCCCGACGCGAGACCCTCTGCGTACGGCGCAATAACCAAAGCGCATTGCGCCATCTCCCCCCGCGCATTGCGCCATCTCCCCCGCGCATTGCGCCATCTCCCCCCGCGCATTGCGCGTCTTCCCGGCACACGCGTAAAAGCAAAAAGCAAAAAAGCAAAAGACGCATGCACCGCGTCTTTCGCCGACGACCCAGCGGTGAGCCGCGAGACGGACTCGGCGCAATGCCCTTTGGTTATTGCGCCCTACGTTTGCGTTTATAAAACGACCGTTTGAAATCTGCGTTTGACCGGTGCTAGAGTCGCCCCGCCGGCGCATCCGCGCCGGCATTCCATCCAACCATCGTTCGTCATGCTGGGAGGGCCTCGGGTTTCGGGGCCGGGCGTCGGTTGACAGAAGTGGCCGCGGGGGCGGCTCGCCGAAGACGGAAATCATCCGCGCGGCAGGAGCAGTGGATTCGGGACGAAACGCCGGCAATACCGGTCGGTCCGAGGCTTCCCTTGGGAGAGGGAAGTATGATGCGCCACGTCTTCGGACGCCTGCTCGGCGTCCTGTTGTGCCTTTGCGTTGCCGCGCCCGCCGCGGCCCAGTCCGGGTATACCCAGACGCGTCATCCCATTGTGCTCGTGCACGGCCTGCTCGGTTTCGACAGCCTGCTCGGCGTCTACGACTACTGGTACGGCGTTCCGTCGGAACTGCGCGCCGGCGGCGCGAAAGTCTACGTCGGCAGCGTGTCGGCCGCGAATTCCAGCACGGCGCGCGGCGAGCAGCTGATCCGCGATCTCGATCATCTGCGCGCGCTCTACGGCCACGCGAAGTTCAACCTGATCGGCCACAGTCATGGCGGGCCGACGATCCGCTACGTCGCCTCCGTTCGGCCCGATCTCGTCGCGTCGATCACGTCGGTCGGCTCGCCGCACAAAGGCAGCAAAGTGGCCGACGGCCTGAATGCCGCACTGCCGCCGGGTTCGCCGCTGCGTCCGCTCGTCGCCGGCTTCGTCGACGCGCTCGGCAGTTTCCTCGCATTCCTGTCCGGCAACAGCGATCCGCAGTACGCGCTCGGCGCGCTCGCTTCGCTGAACACCGCGGGTTCGAACGCATTCAATGCGCTGCATCCGCAGGGCGTGCCGACGACGAGCTGCGGCCAGGGTGCGGCCGTCGTCAACGGCGTGCGCTACTACTCGATCGGCGGCACGTCGGTGTTGACGAACATCTTCGATGCGTCCGATGCGCTGCTCGGCGCCGGCGCGCTGTTCTACGGCTTCGAGGCCAACGACGGTCTCGTCGGGCGCTGCTCGAATCACCTCGGCGTCGTGCTGCGCGACGATTACGGCTGGAATCATCTCGACGAAGTGAATCAGGTGCTCGCGCTGCGCGGCCTGTTCACGTCGGATCCGGTCAGCGTGCTGCGCGCGCAGGCGAACCGGCTGAAGTCGGCCGGGCTGTGAAAATCCGCGCCGTCGTCGCGGCAGCGGCGCTGACCGCGCTGCTGCTGGCGGCGTTCGCGTGGCGCCGCGACGAGCCGCCGGCCACGGTTGCCGCCGCCGCGATACCGACGCGCGCTGCCGAGGTGGCTACGCGCGACCCGGTCGCGAGCACCGCCGCTCAGCGCACGCCGCAGACGGCGACGGCCGCGCGTGAGGATTCGCTGCGCGGCACCGCGGTCGACGGCACGGTGCGTGTCGACGCGCAGGGACGCGTCGTGCGCGATCGCGGCCTGCGCCGCGTGTTCGACTATTTCCGGACGCGGCTCGGCGAACGCAGCCCCGAACGCATCCGCGACGATTTCGCCGCATGGCTGCAGCAGCAGCCGCAGCTCGACGCGGCGGCGCGCGCCGAAGCGCTCGCGCTGTTCGACCGTTATGTCGAACTGCAGCGTGCGGCAGCGGCACTGCCGCGCAGCAACGACTTGCGCGCCGATTTGCAGCGCCTGCAGGAATTGCGCGTGCGCGAACTCGGTGCCGAACTCGCGCGCGCCTGGTTCGGCGACGAGGAGGCCTACGCCGCACAGACGCTCGCGCGACTCGAGGCCGCACGCGACGCATCGCTCGATGCCGCTACGCGCGAGCGGCGTCTGGCCGAGATCGATGCACAGCTCGATCCCGCGCAGCGCGCGAGCCGCGACGACAGCACCGCGTTCCAGCAGGCCGTCAGCGACAGCGCCGGCTTCGACGCCGATGCGGCGTCGGCGCAGCGCCGCGCCGAGCAGCGCCGGCAGCGTTGGGGCGAAGATGCCGCAGTGAGACTGGCCGAACTCGATCAGCAGGAGGCGAGCTGGCAACTGCGGCTGCGCGCCTATGCGCAGGCGCGCGAGCAGCTGTTCGCCGATCGCGGACTCGCACCGGCGCAGCGTGAACTGCGCCTCGCGCGGCTGCTCGAGGATTTCAGCGAACCGGAACGCCGGCGCGTGCTGGCGCTGGCCGAGGAAGGCCGGTTGCCGCGCTGAAGCACAGGCCGCGTCGATGTCGGCACGCCGTTGCCCGGAAGGATCGCGCCGTGACGCGCCGAATTCGTGATGCAACGTCGGACGCGCGCGGCGCACCGCATCGCCCTCGGCGACACCACGGTCACGCATTCGCGCTGCACCGACGCGCTCGCGCCGCGCACGGGGCACGCGGCTGTTCACTGCCCGATATCGATTGCGCCCGTGTCCGAGTGCTTCCGAAATCGTTGCCAATATAGAAATGTGGAGTATCTCGAATCTCGCCGGCCGGCAATTCAAGCGGTCCTGCTTTCCAGCGCCTCCACGCCCATCCGCGCGATCGTCCCCGCCATGCGTCCGGCGGCGAGTGCCTGCTCGTTCGACGCGTTGCCCTGCAGGGCGCGTTTCATGACGCCTTGCGCGATCGCGGCGAGCCGGAAGAAGTGGAAGGCGAGGTGGAACGGCCAGTGTCTGCCCGGGTCGAGTCCGGTCGCATCGCCGAAGCGTGCGAGCAGCGACGTTTCGTCAGGGATGCCCAGCGATGCGCGATCGAGGCCGGCCAGGCCCGGCAGTACGGGATTGCGCGGCAGGCGCAGCGCCATGCAGAAATAGCCGAGGTCGGCGAGCGGATGTCCCAATGTGGACAGTTCCCAGTCGACGACGGCAAGCAACTGCTGCGAGTCGGACCACATGAGGTTGTCGAGCCGGAAATCGCCATGGACCAGCGCGACGCGGCCGTCGTCGGCCGGCGCGGCTGCGGGCAACGCGGCGATGAGTTCATCCATCGCCGCGATCGTTTCGGTTTCGCTTGCGCGATACTGCTGGCTCCAGCGCGAAATCTGCCGCGCGAAATAATCGCCGGGCTTGCCGTAGTCGCCGAGGCCGACGGCGTTCACGTCAAGCCGCGCGAGCGCGACCAGGGTATCGACGGCATTGCCATAGATCGTCTCGCGCGCGGACGGCGCGAGGTCGGGCAGCGACGGGTCCCACTGCACGCGGCCTGGTACGAAGCTCATCAGATAGAACGTGCTGCCGATGATGCTGTCGTCTTCGCACAGGTGCAGCGGTGTCGCGACCGGCACGGCGCTGCCCTGCAGCGCCGCGAGCACGCGGTACTCGCGGTCGACCGCATGCGCCGAAGCCAGCAGCCGTCCCGGCGGCTTGCGCCGCAGCACGTAGCAGCCGGATTCCGCATCGATGCGATAGGTCGGATTCGACTGGCCGCCCTTGAACTTCGTCGCGGTCAGCGGCCCGCGAAAACCCGGAACCTTCGTCTCGAGATAGCCAGCGAGCGTATCGACGTCGAATCCGGGGTGCGGCGCTTGATGCATGGCATTGCTCCAGTCGATCGGCTCAGAAGCGCTCCGGGATATCGGCGGGACGTCGATGCGTTGCATGCGTCCGGATGTCCTGCTCGCGCGGCCGCGTCGACCGCAATGCATGATCGCACGTGGGGCGCGATCTGACTTCGTTCGAGCGCAGCGGCTCGGAGCGTCAGCTCGTGGCGGCCTTGCGCTCGACCAACCGGATCTTGTCCCCGTCGATCGACCAGAGCGTGCCGGCCGGCGGCGTGGAGATGTAGATCGGCTTCCTGGCCCAGAGGCTCCAGAACACGTGGACCTCGGTGGGCACCGGATCGAGCAGGTGGGTGACCATCAGCGCTTCGACGTTCGGGCCGGTCTCCAGCGCGACGCAGGTGCGCGTGAAGCCGCGCTGCGAGGCGACCTGATTGTCCTTGATCGAGAAGCGATATGTTCCACCGAGCGGAACGAGCGTGTTTTTCGTCGTTCCGGGCAGCAGGTAGACGATCCAGTCTTCCGATGCGTTCGAGCCGGGCAGGACGACGGGATTGTAGGTCGTGGCGCATGGCTGGAACGTCGACGCCAGCGCGGACGACCGCGCAGAAGCCGCGCCCGATTCAAAGGCAGACAGCGGCGCGGGAGCTTCCGCTATCTCGACCTCTCCGGCAACGCCTTGCGTTACCGGAACGCGATAAAGCGCGGCGGGAGTGCTGTCGATGAAGGTTACGACGATGGCATCGCCGCGCTGCTCGGTGACCCAGCCTTTTATACGTTTGTCTTTCTTGAATTTTCGGACCGCACGCGCAGCATCCGTGGCCACGGATGCGGCCTGATCGTGGCGGTAGATCGTTGCGCCGGTCGATGCCGCCGCTGCGAGCGCCGCAGACTCCTCGGCGGGCGGCAGCTCGGCGGGAAGCCTTCCCTCTGCGAAGGCGCAGGAACCGGCGAGAGCAAGCGATACGGCAAGAAGTTGGCGGAGCATGCGAAACCTTGGCGGCGATCGAAGCGCCCAGTCTAGCAGCGCAGACAAGGCGGAGATTCGTGCGTGCTCATACGCGGCATCATGCTCTCGCGCCGATGCGATCCGTCGGATGCCTGTCGCGCGCTTTCCGGATGCCGAGTTTGGCCGGACGCGCATGCAAGACGCTGCGTCGGATATCGCGCCGTTCAATCAGTGCCCGCAGGCGGTCAGAGCCCGGCGGCGGCTTCCCAGACGTTGTCCCGCCCGACCCGCTGTTCCCAGGCCCGATACTGCGCGACGAGCGGACGCGCGTAGTCCGGCAGGTCCTCATCCGGCGGCTCGCTGACGAGGAAAGGCATGCCTTCCTTGAACCATGCCGGGGTCCGCTGCCGCCCGAGGAGTCCGAGCTGCTGCGCCTGCAGCATGTGGACGTATTCGTGCTCCACGATATGGGCGACCCACGACTCGGGCGGCAGGATCACGCCCCAGTCGAACAGCGTGGCGCCGCGCTCCATGCCGCCGCCGAAGGATTGATAGCAGGCGCGGGTCGCGCAGAACACGGTGAGCGGCGGCTGCTTCAACGGCACGAGTTTGCGTCCCACCGCCGTCATCGCGTCGCGCTGGAGTCTTAGTGCAACGTCGAACTCGGCCGGGTTCTCGACGCAGACGCGGTCGGCGCAGGTCACGCCGTTCAGCGCCGGCGCCAGGATCCTGACGGGGTTGAACGTCGCCCACGCGATCGCGGGCGCGGCTGCCAGCAACGCGAGCGCGGCGAGCGTCAGTGTGCGGCGCGATCTCATCGGCGGACGCCCTCAGACGAAGCTGTGCAGCTCGCGGTGCGCGTCGCTGTCCAGATGCGGCAGATGGCTCCAGCGGCGCAGCTGCCACGCGCCGTTCTCGCGCGCGAACTCGACGATGCCGGAATTGGCGAGACTCAGGTTGTGCCGGATCGTCTCGGCTTCGTCGAGTGCGAGCAGCGCCTGCGCGCAACGCGAGATGACGCCGCCCGAACTGACGACGAGCGCCGTGCCCGCGCCTGCGTGCGCTTCGGCGCGGTCGCGCGCACGGCGCACGCGGTCGCGGAACGCCTGCAGCGTTTCGGGCATGAAGCCGTCGAGCGCGCCGGCGTCCCAGGCGTGGAACGCGCGGCTGATCAGCGCCTGGATGCGCGCGGGATCGAGACCGCCGCGCAGCGCGATCAGGTCCGGGTCGTTCGTTGCCTGTGCGGCATAGCCGCGCAGCAGGCTCTCGTGATCGAACTCGTTCCAGTCGGCGTCGGCGACGGCCGTCGGCAAGGGCCGGTCGACGGCATGCGCCGCGAGTTCGAGCGCCTGCAGCGTTTCGCGATGACGGCGCTGCGTGCCGCTGACGACGTGGGCGAATTCGAGTTCCGGCTGTGCGGCGAGCCAGCGCGCGAGCAGTTCCGCCTGGCGCAGCCCGCGCTCGGACAGGCGGTCGTAGTCGTCGGTGCCGAAGCTCGCCTGCGCGTGGCGGATCAGCAGCAGGCGTGTGCCCGCGTCACTCGGTGACATAGTTCTTGCTGAACTTCAGCGTGTACGGCCGCGCGCCGCCGGCCGGCGTGATGCGCAGATCGAAGCTCAGCGTGTCGCTGCCGCGCACGGGAAATTCGGCGATGTAGTAGATCGCGTCGGTTTCGCGGATCTCGCGCATGGCGAGGTCGCTGCGCTGTCCGGCGAGATTCGCGACGGTTCCGCGAATTTCGGCGGCAACCGGCACCGGCGGCTCGCCGGCCTTCTGCACCGCGATATTGAGCAGGCCCTGCTTGCTCGATCGCGTGAGCTTGTACTGTGCGGCCGCCTGCGCCGGCAGCAGGTCGGTCGACAGCGCGTTGTAGTGCACGAGATGACCGTCGAAGCGCTGCATCTGCTCGGTGCGTCCGCGCGCGGGCAACAGCAGCATGAGAATCGCCGCTCCGGCGAGCAGCCCGATCTTGTAGGCGAGTTTCATCGGCGTCTCCGGCAGGTCGATCGGCGCGATCTTACATCGCCCGCCGCGTCACAGCGGCGGCAGGAACACGCGCAGCGCGCCGAGCAGATGCGTGAGCGCGAGCATGGTCAGCCGCAGCACGATCGATGCATACAGCGGCGACAGATCGAAATGTTCCAGTCGCGGCGGCCATTTGCGGAACGGTCGCAGCAACGGTTCGGTCAGGCCGAACAGCACTTCGACCGCGGGATTGCGCCGGTCCGGCGAAAAGAAGCTCGCGATCGCACTGAACAGGATGCCCCAGAACGCGATGCCGAGCAGGAAGTAGATCGTCACGGCCGTGCCGGTCAGCAGCAATTCCCCGATGCGCAGGGGATAGCCGACGAGCAGGAACATGAGCGCGGTCTGCAGCAGCGCGATCAGCCATAGCACGAGCACCGTCGCGAGGCTGACCTGCCGCACCGGCGGCACGAGCTGGCTCAGCGGGCCGACGACGGGATTCGTGACTTTGTATATGAATTGACACAGCGGGTTGTTGAACCGCACGCGTGTCAGCGGCAGCAGCAGGCGCAGTGCGAACACCAGCATCACCATGCTGAAGAAGATCTGCACGAGCATCAGGCCCGCATCGCGGAAGAAGCCCATGGCTCAGCCTCCCGATCCGGCAGCGAGTTCGCGGCCGCGCCGCGTGGCCGCCGCAACGGCGTCGGCGACGACGTCGCGCAGACCGTGAGCGGCGAAGCGGTCGAGCGCGGCCTGCGTCGTGCCGCCCGGCGAGGTCACGCGCCGGCGCAGCACCGCGGCGGTCTCGCCGTCCTCGCGCAGCATGCGTCCGGCGCCGAGCGCGGTCTGCGCCGCGAGCAGCCGCGCGGCGTCGCGCGGCAGGCCCTGCGCTACCGCGGCGTCTTCGAGCGCTTCGGCCAGCAGGAAGAAATACGCCGGACCCGAGCCCGACAGCGCGGTTACGATGTCCATCTGGTCCTCGGCCTCGATCCAGACCACCGCACCCGCGGCGCCGAGGATGGTCTGCGCGGCCTCGCGCTGCGCCGGAGTCGCGCGCCCGTTCGCGCAGAGGCCGCTGGCACCGGCGCCGATCAGTGCCGGCGTGTTCGGCATGCTGCGTACGATCGCCGTGCCGCCGCCGCACCACGCGTCGAGCTGATCCATGCGAATGCCGGCCGCGATCGACAGCAGCAGTGCGCCGCGTTCCTGCACGACCGGCGTGAGCGCTTCGCAGACCGACCGCATGACCTGCGGCTTGACCGCGAGCACGACGACGTCGGCACCGGCGGCGGCCGCGCTGCCGTCGGCGTGGACGGCGACCCCGAAGTCGCGCGCGAGCGCGTCGCGCAGTTCGGCATTCGGTTCGGCGACCGCGATGTTTCCGGGCGCGGCGCCCTGGCGCACGAGCCCGCCGATCAGGCTGCGCGCCATGTTGCCGCCGCCGACGAAGGCGATGCGCGGCTGCGGAATGGTCGGGGTGTCGGGCATGGGATGCGTTCGTCGCAATCAGGAGAGCGCGAGCATAGCGGGCGCGGTGCGAGAGGTGCGAGTCGAAGACGCCTGACGGGTTGCGGCGTGCGCGAAACAGGGCGGTGCAGGCTGGGGTTCGCCGGCGGCTCACCCCAGCCTACGGTCTCGCGCCGAACAGTGCCGAGCCGATGCGTACCAGCGTCGCGCCTTCGGCGATCGCGAGTTCGAAGTCCTCGCTCATGCCCATCGACAAGGTGTCGATGCCGGCGTGCCCACGCCGCAATGCGTGAAACAGTTCCCGCATGCGCGCAAACGCGGCGCGGCGCAGCGTCAGGTCCGCATGCGGCGCGGGAATCGCCATGAGCCCGCGCAGCTGCAGCGCCGGCTCCGCGGCGACCGCAGCAGCGAGGCCGGTGACCGCTTCGGGAGCGCAGCCCGACTTCGACGCTTCGTCGTCGACGTTGACCTGGATCAGCACCTGCAGCGGCGCGCGATGCGGCGGGCGGAAGCGGGCGAGCGGCGCGACGAGCTTGGCGCGATCCAGCGTCTGCAGCCAGTCGAAGTGCTCGGCGACCTCGCGGCATTTGTTCGACTGCAGCGGACCGATCAGATGCCATTCGAGCGCGAGATCGGCCAGCTCGCGCTGCTTGGCCAGCGCTTCCTGCACGTAGTTCTCGCCGAAGCGGCGCTGGCCCAGCGCAGCGAGCGCGCGGACTGCCGCGGCCGGCTTGGTCTTGCTGACCGCGAGCAGGGCTGCATCATGGTTTTGCTGCGCCGCAGCATGCGCGATCCGGGCACAGATCTCAGTAAAGGCAGTTTCCGAAGAACTCATCTCAACCACGCACGCCAGCGGAAAATTGCCGAGCTATACTCGGCCGAGACCACGCCGGACAACGGCGACGATTGACTTGGGGGATTGCGCATGGATATTGCCGAGCTTCTGGCGTTCTCAGTCAAGAATAAAGCTTCGGACCTGCACCTGTCCGCGGGCCTGCCGCCGATGATCCGCGTCGACGGCGACGTGCGCCGCATCAACATTCCGGCGCTCGATCACAAGCAGATCCACTCGCTGATCTACGACATCATGTCGGACAAGCAGCGGCGCGACTACGAAGAATTCCTCGAGGTCGACTTCTCGTTCGAGATTCCGGGCCTCGCACGCTTCCGCGTGAACGCGTTCAACCAGAACCGCGGCGCCGGCGCGGTCTTCCGTACGATTCCCTCGGAAGTGCTCACGCTCGAAGACCTCGGCTGCCCGAAGATCTTCAAGGAACTGATCTCCCAGCCGCAGGGCCTGATCCTCGTGACCGGTCCGACCGGTTCGGGCAAGTCGACGACGCTCGCGGCGATGGTCGACCACGTCAACAAGAACGAATACGCGCACATCCTGTCGGTCGAAGATCCGATCGAATTCGTGCACACCTCGCAGAAGTGCCTGATCAACCAGCGCGAGGTGCATCGCGACACGCACGGCTTCAACGAAGCGCTGCGCTCGGCGCTGCGCGAAGACCCCGACTACATCCTCGTCGGCGAGTTGCGCGACCTCGAGACCATCCGTCTCGCGCTGACCGCCGCGGAAACCGGCCATCTCGTGTTCGCGACGCTGCATACCTCGTCGGCGGCCAAGACGGTCGACCGCATCATCGACGTGTTCCCGGCCGGCGAAAAGCCGATGGTGCGCTCGATGCTGTCCGAATCGCTGCGCGCGGTGATCTCGCAGTCGCTGCTGAAGAAAGTCGGCGGCGGTCGAATCGCGGCGCACGAGATCATGGTCGGCATTCCGGCGATCAGAAACCTGATCCGCGAGGACAAGGTCGCGCAGATGTATTCGTCGATCCAGACCGGCGCACAATACGGCATGCAGACGCTCGACCAGTGCCTGCTCGATCTCGTCAAACGCGGACTGGTTACGCGACCGCAGGCGTCCAGTTATGCGAAGAACAAGGAAATCTTCAAGTGATCCATCGCGGCCGGCGTTCGCGCCGTCCGCGGCGCTTGAAGGCGTCCCCGTAACGCGCCGGCGCGGCAGCCGGGCGCATCGCATCGCGATCGCCCGCGACTCGCTCCTCCGGTGCTCTTGGAGCAGGCAATGAGCAGCGTAGATTTCACCTCGTTTCTGAAGCTGATGGTGCACAAGAAGGCATCCGACCTGTTCATCACGGCCGGCGTACCGCCTTCAATGAAAGTGCACGGACGCATCAGTCCCATCACGCAGAACCCGCTGACGCCGCAGCAGTCGCGCGACATGGTGCTCAACGTGATGACGCCGTCGCAGCGCGAGGAGTTCGAAAAGACGCACGAATGCCAGTTCGCGATCAGCGTGACCGGCGTCGGCCGCTTCCGCGTGTCGTGCTTCTATCAGCGCAACTGCGTCGGCATGGTCCTGCGCCGCATCGAGACGAAGATCCCGACGGTCGACGAACTCGCCCTGCCGGCGGTCATCAAGACGCTCGCGATGACCAAGCGCGGCATCATCATCTTCGTCGGCGCGACCGGCACCGGCAAGTCGACCTCGCTCGCGGCGATGGTCGGCTATCGCAACCAGAACTCGACCGGCCACATCATCACGATCGAAGACCCGATCGAATACGTGCACAAGCACGAGGGCTGCATCATCACGCAGCGCGAACTCGGCATCGACACCGACACCTGGGAAAACGCGCTGAAGAACACGCTGCGCCAGGCGCCCGACGTGATTCTCATCGGCGAAGTCCGCACGCGCGAGACGATGGAGCACGCGATCAACTTCTCCGAAACCGGTCACCTTTGCCTGTGCACGCTGCACGCGAACAACGCGAACCAGGCGCTCGACCGCATCATCCACTTCTTCCCGGAAGACCGCCGCCCGCAGCTGCTGATGGACCTGTCGCTGAACCTGAAGTCGCTGGTGTCGCAGCGGCTG
>CAMLLF010000018.1 GCA_946480705.1 uncultured Lysobacteraceae bacterium
ACAGCCGCGCCTGCTGTTCGAAGATCTCGGCCTCGATACCGGCGGCTTCGGCGGCGCGGGTCGCATGGGCGGCTCGAACGAGCAGGAACAGGGCGGTACCACGAACCCGTCGCGCCACGTCTATCGCGTGACGTCGCGCAGTCAGGGCGGCAGCGGCGACTCGGCGATCCGCGTCACCGAAGTCGTCTACTCGGCTTTCAGCACTGACGGATCGTTCAGCGGACGCTGATCCGCGGACGGACCTCATCGCATCGCTACACCGTAAGGATCAGCCATGAAACCTGGTAATCGTCTGATTTCCCCGCGCTGGCTCGGAGCCGGATTTGCGTTGTGCCTCTGCGCCGTGCAGTCGCAGGATGCGCGTGCGTGGACGACGGATCTGCTGGCCACACCGCCGGAGCTCACGGCTGCCGTCGCGCCGAACCTCGTGCTGACCTTCGACGACTCCGGTTCGATGGGCAGCGACTTCATGCCCGACCAGCGGCCCTACGATCCGAACAACACCGGCTGGGGCAACCCCTACCGCTGCGCCGGCGTGATCGACCCGAACGTCACCGACGAGACGAATCCGCGCTCGCGTTCGATGAACGGTGTCTACTTCAATCCGAACAACGCCTACGACCCGCCGATCGAAGGCGACCTGACGAACAGTCCGTCGATGCCGACGCAGGTCTGGCCGACCGCGCAACGCAACGGTATCGCGCACTACCGCAATTCGAACCCGAACACGGGTCTGGGTACGATCAATGCGTCGACGACGTCGTTCTGCAACAACACCGGCGCCGGCTACTACCGTTACAAGACGACCGCGCCGAACCTGGTCCTCGATGCAAACGGAAAAATCACCAACTACGGTGATCTCTACAATTCGAACAACTGGGAATGGATCAGCCTGACGGCCGCCAGCCCGGCGCTGCCGCCCGGCGTGACGCTCGCGCAGGCGCGCCAGCGCTTCGTCAACTGGTATGCGTTCTACCGCACGCGCCAGATGGCGGCGATTTCCGCGGTGTCGCATGCCTACCGCACGTTCGGTCCCGAGGTGCGCGTCGCCTGGCAGAACATCAACTCGAATTTCCTGGCGGCGGCGACCGAGATCCGGCCGTTCGAGCTGCAGCCCACCGCGGGCGGTATCCGCGACCGCTTCTACGACTGGCTGTTCAACATTCCGGCCAGCGGTGGTACGCCCAATCGCGGTGCGCTCAAGCGCACGGGCGCCTTCTTCCAGCGCTCGTCCGGCACGTGGACGAACCCGTACTGGGACGCCGAACTCAACAAGGAACTCGTCTGCCGCCAGAACTTCCATGTCCAGATGACCGACGGTCTCTGGAACGGCGACAGCGGCATCACGTCGCCCGGCAGCGATACGACCGCGCTCACGCTGCCCGACGGCGTTGCGTACACGGTCGGCCAGAACTACAACAAGATCATGTGGAACGAGACCGGCAACACGGTCGAGACCATGGCCGACATGGCGTTCTACTACTGGGCGACGCCGCTGCGTACCGGTGGCGTGTTCGCCGGTGCCGAGGGTCTGCGCGTGCCGCCCTATCTGCCAGACAAGTCGACGAACCTGTTCGGCCCGCCGCTGCCGAGCGGCGGCGATCCGCTGCAGAACAACGAAATCTACTGGAATCCGGCGAACGACCCGGCACGGTGGCCGCATCTCGTGCAGTTCATGATCGGCTTCGGCGCATCGGGCACGCTGCAGAACGACGATGCGACCTACGCCAAGCTGCGCGGCTCGAATGCGGTGCCCGCAAGCGTGGCGTGGCCGGTCCCGAACGAGGGCGTCGACGACGGCCGCAAGATCGACGACATGTGGCATGCGGCGATCAACAGCCGCGGCAAATTCTTCATCTCGAACAACCCCGCCGAACTCGCGCAGGCGCTCGTCGATATCGTCAGCAGCATCACGGCGCGTCGCGCGACCGCGACCGCGGCGACGGTGTCGCTGCCGATCGTCACGGCGAGCACGGAAGCATTCAAGGCAAGCTTCGACACGTCCGACTGGTCGGGCACGCTGACGAAGTTCGCGGTCGATTCGACGACGGGCCAGGCCACCGGCTCGGCCGAATGGGACGCCGCGCAGCTGCTGACCGCGCGCACTGCGGCGAGCCGCAATATCTTCACGTGGGACGCGCTCGCCTCGCCGCGCCGTGGTATCCCGCTGCTCTGGGCGAGCCTCAATTCCACGCAGCAGGGGCTGCTCAACGACAACCCGACGACGATCGCGGTCGACAACGACGGCCTCGGTTCGCAGCGCGTCGACTATCTGCGCGGCGAACGCGCACGTGAAACGACCGCGCCGTTCATGCGCCGCCGCTCGACGCTGATGGGAGCGATCGTCAACTCGCAGCCGACCTACGTGTCGGGTCCGATCGGCATGTATCAGGACAGCTTCCCGACCGGATCGCCCGAAGCGCTGGCCGCCGGTCCTACCGGCGCCGGCCAGACCTACGCAAAGTTCTCCGCATCGGTCCGTGCGCGGCCGCCGACGGTATACGTCGGTTCGAACGACGGCATGGTTCACGCGATCAATTCGCTGAACGGCCAGGAGCGCTTCGCCTACATGCCGAACATCCTGATCGCCAACAAGAAGGCGACCGAATACACGAACCCGACGCATGCCCAGATCGTCACCGGCGTCGACTCGCGCCTGCGCGTGCAGGACGTCTTCATCGGCGGTCGCTGGCGCACCGTGATGGTCGGCTCCATGCGCCTGGGCGGCCGCGGCATCTTCGCGCTCGACGTGACCGATCCGTCCGGCTTCGGTCCGGCCAACGTGCTCTGGGAATTCTCGAACACCTCGACCGGTGGGGCGGCACTCGGCTACACGTACGACTCGGCCAACATCGTGCGCCTGAATACCGGCAAGTGGGCCGTGCTCGTGTCGAGCGGCTATTTCCCGACGACGAACCCCGACCCGCGCGGCGAGCCCGATCCGGCCAGCACCGACGTCAACAAGGACAAGACCTCATTGTTCGTGCTCGATCTGGAAACCGGCGCGCGCATCGCCGAGATACAGACATCGACCGCGCCGCAGGGCGTGCCGCTGAGCTTCGGCCTGTCGACGCCGGCGGCCTACGATCTGAACAGCGACCAGATCGATGACATCGCCGTTGCCGGCGACCTCGTCGGCAACCTGTTCCGCTTCGATCTGAGCAGCTCCAATCCGGCGCAGTGGAAAGTCGACCTGATGTTCAAGACGTACACGACGACGCCGACACAGGTCGACGCCAACTCGCTGCCGCGCCAGCCGATCACGAGCATGCCGGTCGCGCTGCGCGACACCGCCCGCAACGGCGCGCCGATCTGGGTGTTCGGCACCGGCAAGTACCTCGGCAAGGAAGACCGCACGGCGACCGGCATCGCATCGAACGTCGGCCCGCAGGCGATCTACGGCGTGCGCGACTACGGCACGACCTCGGGCAGCAACGTCACGAACTATCCGACGCTGCCGTCGCAGCTGACCCAGCAGACGCTGACCCAGCCGAACGCGACGTCGCGCGTCCTGACGACGAACGCCGTGCCGGTCTCGACGCGCGGCTGGATGATCCCGCTCAACATCGCGGCCGAGCCCGGCGAGCGTGCCGTGTTCACGGCCAAGCCGATCTACAGTCTCAACGTCGCGGTCGTGAATACGGTGATTCCGCGCGGCAGCGATCCGTGCAATCCGCAGTTCCGCGGTGCGTCCATCCTCGTGGACGGCGCCACCGGCGGATCGCCGGCCGGCGCGCAGCAGGGCGGCCCGTGCCAGGGCGACCAGTGCCGCGACCCGACGCCGCGTCTGATCGGCGACAAGTTCGTGCTGCCGATAACGGGCGATCCGGGCGGCGGCGGCGGTATTCCGGTGCCGGTCGACGATATGCCGGGCATCAAGGCGCCGCCCGCGAACCGCGGATCCTGGCGCGAGCTGTTGGACATTCTCTGATTCGGCACGCGACACGCGCCCGCCAGGGCGCGTGTCTTTTCACTGGGGACGCACGATGCGCATTCGCGAAAAACACCAGGGCTTCACGCTGCTCGAACTGATGATCGTCGTTGCGATCATCGCCATCCTCGCTGCCTTCGCGCTGCCGTCGTACCAGCGTTACGGCCAGCGTGCGCGCCGCGCCGACGGCAAGGAACTGCTGATGCGCGTCGCCGCGGCGCAGGAGCGCTACTACACGAACTTCAACCGCTATGCGACGAGCCCGCTGACCGCGCCCACGAGCCTCGGCCTCAGCACGCTGACCTCCGAGCGCGGCTATTACTCGGTCAGCTCCGCCAACGGCGCGACCGGCGATACGCAGAGCTACGTGCTCAGCGCGACGCCGGTCGCCGGCACCAACCAGGCCGGCGACCAGTGCGGCACGCTGACGATCAGCAACACCGGCGTGAAGACGCCGGCCAAGACCGAGATGCCGCAGAACTCCAACGGCGCGTGCTGGTGACGGCAGGCGGAATCCCGTCCGCCGCAACGAAGACGTTGCATCACGCTTGTCGACGGCAAAGCTCGCCGCTATAATCGCGCGCTCGGTTTCGCCGACGTAGCTCAGTTGGTAGAGCAACTGATTCGTAATCAGTAGGTCGGAGGTTCGACTCCTCTCGTCGGCACCAGTTGCACCGTTTTCACCGGGCGGTTAGCTCAGCGGTAGAGCACTGCTTTCACACGGCAGGGGCCACAGGTTCGAACCCTGTACCGCCCACCAATAAATCAATCACTTAGCGCGCAAGCTGTTGAGTGATACGCAAGGAGTACGAAAAAACGCCCGGCGAAACCGGGCGTTTTTTTTGTTCCTGCTTGGTGCCTGATTGACTACGGGCGATGATCGCTGACTACACGTAGAGCGAGCAGGCTGAACCTTGCGCTTTGACTTCCGTCAGCACTGCCGTGAAACAGCTCTGGTGTATAAAAATCCAAGTGGAAATGCGATGCCGGCGCAGACTATCCCCGCTGCTAACACTAGTCCGGCTTCGACAAGCTCCTTGAATTGGCCGGTCTTGAATGCAGCATAGATCTTGATTGCTGCGTAGAGAGCAAACGGAACGAGCGCGTTCCTGGACCATTGCAGGCCGCCCCGGACGTGGTACCGAAACCCTGAATGATCTGATTGATTGGATCGGCCAGAAGCGGCTCCAGGCTGCTCTTTCCCTGGATTTCCTGCAGCCGCGGACTTTTCTCCGGTCACCCATTCCTTCCAGTCCACCGGAGCCATCGTTGGCTCGCTGCTTTTCGGATCTGGAAACTCGCGCGCGGAATTCGGTGTGCTGGACGTCTCTGATGGAACGCGTGTGTCTTCCACAGATTCCGGGCGGTTCTGTTCATGCGTCTTGATCCACGAGTCGTGTTCCGCCCGTCGTGTCGGGTCGGAAAGGGCTTCGTAAGCGGCATTGATGATTCGGGTTACCCACTCGGCGTGCGCTCGGTCCTGCGGATTTCTGTCCGGGTGCCATCGTTGCGCCAGCGTTCGATAGGCGGCGCGAATCACTTCAGTGCTTGCCGTACGCGAGACCTGAAGGTTGTCATAGTGCGTCCGCAAATTCTGATCGGTCGCCATGCTCGTTGGCTTACTGGTTGGGTTTGACCAGTATATTGTGAAGACCTGTTGGTGCAACGCCCTCTACCGTTCCTGGACGACAGGAGGGGTTGCTTGGAGCCAGAGGAAGCATTCGGTCGAGTTCTGCGTCGATTGCGCCTCGCGCGCGGTCTGTCGCAAGAGACACTTGCTCTCGAGTCCAACCTGCAGCGCAACTACATTTCTTTGCTCGAGCGCGGACTGAACTCCGCGAGTCTGAAGACGCTCTTCAAGCTCGCTCCAGTGCTGGGTGTGTCGGTAAGCGAAATGATTGTTGTCGCCGAACAGCTACTTGCCTCGGCTGTGCTTTCCCGAACAGAAGACGATTGAAACGTTGTCGATGGGACAATGCCGTGGTCAGTCAGGCCGGTAGATGCGCTTCCCGCGATTGCGAATTGCTCCTGCGCCGCAATCGAATACCTCGTACGTTAGCCCCGTTCCCTGAGTAGGCGCAGACGTCCCTGTTGTATTGACCGATGAGTTCTGTCGATTGGATCGTGCGGAAACCGCGTGTTGTGTGAAACAATCGCGCGCGCGCCCGTCTTGACGTCCAGCGTAGGCCGACCACATGCAAACGCTGTCAGCACATGGGGTGAGGCTGGCATGGTGTTCGGGTCGTGGCGGATGGGTGAGGCGGTGGTGTATTCGCAGCACATGAGTGAATCTTGTTAAGAATTTGTAATTCAGCCATCGGCGGCAGCGCGTGTGCGGCATTCGTCACAAATCCGCTGAGATGTTCACTGCCCTTCGTGCAGTAATGCACGTCGACACCACGCTGCAGGGGCGAAAACGTGAAATCGTGGAACGTTCGATGCGTGCTAGTGCTGAGCGCAAGGGGGCTGGGCTCTAGATCCTGTGTCTCGACGTACTACCGGACTCGGCACAGGCGCGACGATCCTTAATGAATTTCGGCTTCGAGTTGCTGGCGGCGGAACCGTCGACTTGCTACTTATCAGGTCTCGGAGACAATCGTTCTGGTTTCCACTACAAATTATCCACTGCAGACTGCCGCGGGCTGCTTACCGAGCGTCGCGCCGGGACTGCTATATCCGCTGGCGCTAATACCATGGACTTCATAGACAGCGAGTTTCGTTCTCGGCTTATGGGGCGCATCCGTGGCAAAGACACCAAGCCGGAGATGGTCGTGCGTCGCATCGCGCATCGGCTGGGATTTCGATTCCGCCTGCACCGAAGGGATCTGCCTGGAAGTCCCGACCTTGTGTTTCCCGCATCACGAAAGGTTGTCTTTGTGCATGGCTGCTATTGGCATCGGCATCCCGGTTGCCGGCTGGCATACCTGCCCAAATCGAATATCGAGTTCTGGACGGATAAGTTCGCCGCGAATGTCGCTAGGGACGAGAAGGCTATTGCCGCACTACGCGAACAAGACTGGGAGCCATTGGTAATATGGGAATGTGAAACAAAAGATTCGATACTTTTAGTCTCACGCCTATCGGCCCACCTCAAAAAGATCTGAAGACGGATGAAGATCAACATTGCAGCCCGGCAAGCCAAGCTGGATCGTCTGCGTGGCGGGGGCGCCCCGCGCGCGCTTGAGCTGTGTTCTGGCTGCGGTGGCATGTCCCTCGGAATGGAGGCCGCGGGGTTCGAACTGGTGTGCCACGTCGAGTTCGATGAGACGGCGGCAGCCAGCTACGCCTTGAACTTCAAACCGCCAGTCGGTGTGCAAAAGGCAGCGTGGAGCTTGGCTCGCGACATGGTGACGTCAGACCCCATCACCCTGGTCAAAGAGATCGGATTGGCCGGTGCAGTTGTTAACCAGTTCGACGTGCTGGCTGCAGGTTTGCCATGTCAAGCTTTTGCTCGGATCGGCCGATCGAAGCTGCGCTCGGTGACCGGCGACGACGAAGCCTATGTAAATGATCCACGTGCCAAGCTTTATCAGCGGTTCCTTCAATACGTCGAAGCAGTTCAGCCAGTAGCGATTCTGATTGAGAATGTTCCAGACATTCTCAATCACGGGGGGCATAACGTTCCCGAGGAGATCTGCCAGACACTTGAAACACTGGGCTATAGCGCCCGAGCGCTTGTTCCTGGTCGCCATCGACAGCTCGCTGGGTTTCGCCCCGGGGTTTCCCGAACCAAGCCATGGCGCCAAATTGCCCTCGGGTTACGAGAGTGCGCGATCAGTCGCGTTGAAGCATGTTCCCAGGAATGGCTCACGCTTCAGCGAGACACCCCGAGCCTGCAGTGGGTTGCCGGCGGCTGTGTCGGTCAAAGCTGCGCTCGGCGACTTGCCACGCATCAGGGAACACTTCTCCGCCCCAACAGTTATGCGCCGGCGCAAGCTGACAGATCGTCTGCCGTACTCCAATTCCACTGAACTCAGCGCCTATGCGAAGAAGATGCGGGCTTGGCCAGGCCACGAAATTTCCAACACCAGCACAGATGGTCACATCGTGCGGATCACGCCTCGAGATTTCGAAATTTTCTGCCGCATGGAGCATGGCGGCGACTACCCACACGCGAGCGCCGTAGCTGAAAAAGTATTCAAGGAGCAGCTTGAGGCACTGCCCAATCCCCCCCGCAAGGGCTCCAAGGCTTGGCAGGAGCTGCGCGCCAAATGCGTGCCGCCCTACGATTCGACCAAGTTCCCGAACAAGTGGTGGAAACTGAGTCCATCGTTGCCCTCTCGAACGCTCACAGCGCACATGGGCAAGGACACCTATTCCCACATCCACTGGGATAGTTCGCAGAGAAGAACTGTTTCAGTGCGGGAGGCAGCAAGGCT
Source organism: uncultured Lysobacteraceae bacterium (assembly GCA_946480705.1). The sequence goes on from CAMLLF010000018.1 coordinate 8,311, forward strand.
GCAGTCCTTCCCTGACAGCTTCCAGTTTGCAGGAGCCATGAACTCGGCGTTCCGACAGATTGGCAACGCCGTGCCGCCCCTGCTCGCAGAGGCGGTAGCCCATCGGCTGAAGCAGGACCTGCAGCGCGAGCCGGTGCAGCCAATCCAGCGCAAGTCCGACTTCGAAGCCGCCTGAGATTGCGGCGGATGCTCCTGACCGTGGGTGTTCGACCAAGAAGCTTAGCCTGTGCGCATCGATGGAAGCATTAGCTGATTCGAGTGCCTAGTCCGCAAGGAGGGCCCGCCCGTCTGATGAAATACGAATCGAATCCACCAGACGCCGCTTCGCTGATGATGTCGGCTCGCAGTTTCGGCAAGTATGACTTACCGGGCGCCCTCGCCGATCTGATCGACAACAGCATCAAGGCAGGCGCCCATGAGATCACCCTGACTTGCTGCTACAACGGCGGTGATCCTGAAATACGAGTGCGCGACAACGGCCACGGTCTGTCGAGTCGGGCACTGCGGGACGCAATGCGGCCTGCGAGCAGCAACCCTTTGGCGGAGCGATCACCCGATGACCTCGGCCGGTTTGGTTGGGGCATGAAATCGGCCTCCTTTTCTCAGTGCGCGCGCCTAACGGTTCTGAGCCGACAGGGTCATGAGTTGACCGGCTGTGTCTGGGATCTTGCGGACGTGGACGCTTGGCGCATGGGCGTGCTTGATGTCGATGAAATCGTGGCGATGTCCTCACCCGAACTGCTCGCGGCGGATGGGGTCGAGGTAGTCTGGTCGAACTGTGACCGCCTTTCAGAGAATGGGTCCCTCAGCCAATCCGAATTCAACGCGCTGATTGTCCACGCGAGCAACCGATTGGCACTGACCTTTCACCGGTATCTCTCCGGAGAGGTGCGCGGCAAGCGTCTAACTATCAGCCTCAACAACCGCTATATAGAAGCGCTGGACCCGTTCTACCAGCATCACGAAGCGACACAGCATCTGGAGGCAGAGTCGTTAGAGATTGGCGGGAGAACCATCGACATCCAGCCCTTTGTACTTCCGCATTACTCGAAGCTGCTGCCCAATCAGTACGATCAGCTTGGTGGCGAAGAAGGGTTTCTCCGTAATCAAGGGTTCTACGTCTACCGAAACCACCGACTCATCATCAGCGGAACTTGGTTCAGGCTGATGCGACACGGCGAGCTGTCGCAGCTCGTACGCATCCGTGTGGACATCCCCAACGCTCTGGACCACATCTGGAAGATCACCATCGACAAGTCGGATGCTCAGCTCCCAGCAGCGCTGCGTAACCGTCTGCGCCAGCTTGTCGAGGGGCTCCGCTCGCGTTCTTCCCGCGTTTACCGCTCGCGAGGGGGGCGGCTCGACCGTGCAAACACAACCTCGGTTTGGAATCGCTACGCGCGCGACGGCGAGGTGCGCTACGTGATAAATCGCGCACATCCGGTGGTCGAAGCTCTCCTAAATGCAGGGGGCAGGGATCAGAAGCAGGTTGCTAGTGCCGCGTTGAAGGTGATCGAGCAGGCCTTCCCGGTAACTGCATTTAGTCAGGATGCCACGCGCGCGCTTGACGCGATACATCAGACGCTGGCCGACCCAGTCGCCTTCAAGGCGGATCTAATCGCTACGCTTCCTTCACTGCTGGCGCAGGTCGACGGCGATCTGGCTGCCCTTGAGAAGTTGCTGAGGATCACCGAGCCGTGGTGCGAGGCTTGGGGCGCTACTGAAACCGTACTCAAAGAAAAGGGGTGGGTAGATGCGCGATCTAAGTAGCGAACTGGCCTTTCTAACGCTTAACCTCGGTAAGAAGTACGCGGACCACGTCAACAACGGTTGCGCTCTTCCGGACGGCGCGATCGCTGCTGAGATCGCAGGCTCACCATTCAAATTCGACGATGAGGAACTGGCCGCGCTCCTGCGCTGCCTGGAGGCCAGCTTTACCACCACTCAGACGCGTGGCTACTCAGTCTTCAGCGACTTCAGGCCGTGGCTGACGGAGAACAGCGGCTCGATCGATTTCTACTACTGGAACCGGCTGAAGCGGTACTACCTTGAAGGTGGCTCCCTGGCCGCACCAGTTGTCGCCACGCTCGACAGCGTAACAAACGAAATCCTTGACTTCTCTGGCAACCCACTTACGCCAGATGTCGGGTCCCGGCGTGGCATGGTCATGGGGCACGTGCAGTCCGGCAAGACGACCAATTATTCGGCTCTGATCTGCAAAGCGGCCGACACGGGCTACCGCACCATCATCCTGCTGGCAGGAATCACCAACAGTCTGCGCGCCCAAACCCAGGAACGACTGGACGAGACATTCATCGGTAAGAAGTCCATTTTTCACGCCCTCGCGGCTGAACCTCTACCGATCCTGACGTACGCTATCAAGAAGCGGTTTCCAGCTTACGGCACGTCTCGTGACAAGGACTTCACTCGAGATCCCGGCGCCGGTGTCGTCTTCAGCCTCGCCGCGCACAACGAGCCGATCATCTTCGTCTGCAAGAAGAATAAGGCGCCGCTGTCGAAGTTGCGTGACTGGCTGATAGAGCAAGGGCACGGCGGCATCATCACTTCACCGTTGCTGCTTATAGACGACGAGGCGGACAACGCCTCGATCAATACTTCGAAGGATCCGAAGGCCACCACTGCAATTAATGCAGTGATACGGGAAATTCTCGCGCTCTTCGAGCGGAGGTCCTACATTGGCTACACCGCCACCCCGTTCGCGAACATCTTCATCGATCCTGACAGCAACGACGAGATGCTGAAGGACGACCTGTTTCCGAAACACTTCATCAAGGCGCTCGATCCCCCCAACACCTACGTCGGTGCCTCGCGAGTTTTCGCCGACGATGGCGACCTGCGCGAACCGATGGTCGAAGTGGTGAGTGACTATGTCCCGCACCTTCCGCTGAGCCACAAGGCGGACCACTCGGTGACACTGCCACCGTCGCTGCTGGCGGCGGTTCGGGTCTTTGTGCTTACGCGCGCCATTCGAATCCTGCGCGGCCAGGGTCGCGACCACTGCACAATGATGATCAATGTGAGCCGCTTCAACGCCATACAGGACAAGATTCACGGTGAGGTCTACGTCTACCTCCAGACGCTTCAGAACGCTGCCGCCCTGGCCATGGGGTCTGAGGCGCTGAAGGACCCAACAATTGCCGAGTTAAATGACGACTTCGACCGCGAGTTTGGCAAAGGGCAGGAGTCCTTCGAGGCCGTCCGCACCGTACTGGCGGAGGCAGCGCGAATTCAGACCCGGACAGTGAACATGAAGGGTGGCGTCCTGGACTATCGCGCGCACCGCGAGAACGGGTTGCATGTGATCGCGATCGGAGGTCTCGCGCTTTCCCGGGGCCTGACGCTAGATGGTCTGACGGTATCGTACATACTGCGAAACACCGCGGCTTCCGACACGCTTATGCAGATGGCCCGCTGGTTCGGCTATCGACCGGGCTACGAGGACATATGCCGCGTCTATCTGCCGAAGTTGGCCTTCGACCATTATCGCGAGATCAACGTTGCAATCGAGGAGCTTCGCAGCGAGGTGCGCCGGATGCACAACCTTGGCATGACGCCGGAGCACTTTGGGCTAAAGGTTCGGGAAAGCCCAACTGCTATCCGTATTACCGCGGCCAATAAGATGCGCACTGCGACCCAGATGAAGATTGCGCAGGACTACTCTGTGCGGCATCTCGAAGGGTACATCTTGCCGAATAATCAACAGGTCAATAGGACCAACCTCGAAGCTGTCAGGGCCTTCGTCGCGGAGCTTGGGACGCCATCCGGAAAATCGTCGTTCCAGGCGGAAGTCTGGGAAAATCAGTCCGGTCGCTCAGTCATGGCCCTGTTGAAGGCCTTCAAGTTTTCTCCGGCTCATGCGGATCTGGGGCCGATCAGCGGCGAAGTGAGTCTCTTCATGGACTACTTCGCCGACCGCATGCGGGACGAAATGTCCGAGTGGGACGTAGCCATCCCACATCCTGCTGGTGGCGAACCGAAACCGATCCTGAGAGCTGATCTTTCCTTCCCGCTGCGCAAGCGAGCGTCTGGTGATGTGAGCGCTGGCGGTTTCCGAATCACCGGTGGTCGCAACCGGGTTGCTGATCCAAGCGACGCGCAGATCTGCTTGGATGGAGATCAGATTGCTGCCGCCGATGCAGACAAGGCCAGCGGCCTGCTTCGTGGAGACAAGGCCTACTGTGCTCAGCGTCGTCGACCAATGTTGCTGATCCACGTCTTCACGACCGACGGAGGTGTGGCGAATCTGAACCTCGAAGGGCCAGTCGTTACGCTGAGCTTCTGCCTTCCGTCAACCGAAAAGTCCACAAACGAGCGGAGCTATCAAGTCAACGCTGTGTACCGGAAGCAGGTCGAAGAGGCGTTTGCCAGCGAAGCTGACGACGATGACGCAGCCGTTCACGCCGGAGAAATTTGATGGACGAGAGCGACTGGAGAAACATTGCTCCCGCATTCGACCCGCATGCCGATAACGTCCGGCGCGCTTCGTCTACGCATCCACTCGATTTCTACCGCGGCCGCAATCACGTAGGTCAGTACATATTTTCGCTCACTGCCGACAGCGGCTGTCGCGAGCTACCGAAACCACCCAAACTTAACGAGATAGACGTTTCCGTTGAGCGACGCCCCGTCGACGGTGCGCGACTTGTCCTGACGCTTGAAGACCGCGATCAGTTCGAAATCTTTCGAACATTGTGCGACTACCTGCTCGAAGCTACAGCTGACCATCCGCGCGGCGCTAATGGCTCAGGTTTGCGCTTGGTGCTGCTTCGCCTGGCCGACTGGCACAACATGCTCCGACGACGCCGTGACAGTCATCTAACAACTGAGGAGACTATCGGTCTTGTCGGTGAGCTGCTATTTCTTCGCGACCAAGTGATGCCTCGTCTTGATGCTGCGGGAAGCGTATCCGCTTGGAGCGGTGCACAGCGCAACGAGCAGGACTTCGTCTACGGTATTTGGCAAGTCGAGGTAAAGACGCAGCTTTCCACCTCGGACCATCGGCTACAGATATCGTCGGAAGCGCAGCTTGACACGGCGGGCAGCAGCCTCCTGCTATGCCATCAGACTGTGGCTCGTGCGCCTGCGAGTAGCGGCGCAATCTCGCTCAATGCCCTCATAGACGACCTCACGCGGAAGTTTACAACCGCCGGACCGGCAGTCCTCGAACAATTCGAGTTTGCGCTGGAGGCTTGCCGCTACGCCCGCCGCGATGAGTACAACGAGCCGGAATGGCTTCTAATTGACCGGCAGCTCTTCGAGGTGCGGAGTGACTTTCCGCGGATCATCCCGGCAATGCTGCCGGCCGGAGTTCATGCGGTGTCCTACGCAATTCTATTGAGCGCTTGCCAAGGCTTCGCCGTCGATCTAGATATCACTCTGGCGAAGGTCTTCGCATGAGTGCATCCGATCTCGACGATGCTTACGACCGCTTTCGGGAGGATTTGTTGTTCGAAGCAGAGGCGTCTGCGGAACCGCAGGCCGCGGCCTTCTTCAGGCTATATGCCAAGTTGGCGGCGGAAAACGGCGATTGCATCGACCTCACCTACTCCCCTGCTCGCAACGAAGGGCGCGGCGTCTACCAAGTTGATGGTTTCGCCCTTGAGCGCGAGCGCGGAGACCTTTTTCTCGCGATCTGTGACTTCCGCGCGGGACCACAGCTAGAACCTCTCAACGCCGCTCGGATCGATGCTCTGTTCGAACGTGTCCGTCGCTTTTGCGAGCTGGCAGTGCAGCCGGCCTTCATCAATGCAGTAGACGAAACCAGTCCGTCGTTTCAGGCGGCTTGGCCAATTTTCGATGGTCGCAGCCAAATCAAGCGGATCCGCGTTGTCGCTTTCTCAAACGCTCGGCTCTCGACGCGTCGCAAGCCGGAGATGACGGGGGAGGTTCTGGGCGTCCCGTTCGTGTGCAGCATCCTTGATTTTGCGCGTTACACGGACATTCTCAACGCCAAGGCTGGGGTTGAGCCGATCGAGATCAACGTCACGGCCCTTAATGGCGCGCCACTTCCATGTTTGCCCGCGCACAGTATCGACGGCGAGCACACGTCATATCTTGTAGCTGTACCTGGAACTTTTCTGGCTGAAATCTACAGTCTCTACGGCGCTACTCTGCTAGAGCAAAACGTCCGCACCTTCCTCCAGGCGAGGACCAAGGTCAACGCCGGCATAATCAGAACGCTGGAGACGGCGCCGGAGATGTTCTTCGCCTATAACAATGGTCTCACTGCGACCGCCGCCGGTGTCACTATCAAGCCGATGCTTGGTGGCGGGCTCGGTATTGCTTCGATCGACAATCTCCAGATCGTCAACGGTGGCCAGACAACTGCGTCAATCCTCTACGCTAGCGATAGTCAGAGAAAAGATCGACGGGCAGATCTCTCTCGCGTCTTTGTTCAGATGAAACTGTCGGTAGTGAATCCCGAACGCATTGAGGAGGTGGTGCCGCTAATTTCGCGGTACGCCAACACCCAGAACAAGATCAGCGAAGCGGATTTCTTCTCGAGCCACCCAATCCATCTCGTGCTCGAGCGAATTTCACGGACCCACACAGCGCCACCCAGGGCGGGTGCGCTTTCCGGATCGAAATGGTTCTACGAACGCGCACGCGGTCAGTATCGTGATCGTTTGGCATACGGGAGTCAGGCCGAACGCAGACGCTTCGAGTTGGAATTCCCCCGTGACCAGTTCATCGACAAGACAGATCTTGCGAAGTTCGAAGTGACCTTTGAGTGTCGGCCGCACATTGTCAGCCGCTTGGCGCAGAAGTGCTTTCTAGACTATGCCGAGAAGGCCGGGAAGGCATGGGAAGCGTCCGAGGCTAAGTTCAACGAGCGTTGGTTCCGGTCTGTCGTCGCCAAGGCGATTGTTTTCAAGAGCCTTGACCGTCTCATTGCTCGCGCGACTTGGTATCAGCAGGATCGCGGATTCAAGCTGCAGATCGTCACCTACTCAATCGCTTGGTTTGTTCATCAACTCAAGGTTCGCAGTCGGGAACTCAACTTGGAAGTTATCTGGCAGCGCCAGGAGCTGCCTGCCGAGATTGCCGACGCCCTGGCGCAAATTGCCCGTCAAGTGGCCGAGACGATCAAGGACGCGCCGCCGCAGATGAAGAATGTCGGTGAATATTGCAAGCAGCAAGCCTGCTGGGCTGCGGTGTCAGCATCAAGCTATGCTTTCGAGGATCGTCTTGATGGGTTACTTG
>CAMLLF010000019.1 GCA_946480705.1 uncultured Lysobacteraceae bacterium
TCGGCTTCGGAGCGTGCGGTGGCGCAATGCCCTTCGGTTATTGCGCCCTACGTCGGGGGCGGCTATTCGCCCGGCTGCGCGTAGTTCTCGATGCCGCGTTTCTTCTTCTCCGTCGCCACCATCTCGCGCACCTCGCGCAGCAGCTGCTTCGCATCGAACACGATGCCGTCCTTGATCGTGTAGTCGACGCCGCCGACGCGCGCGGGTTTGCCGTCGGCGCCGAGGCGGATATGGCCGGTGCCGTAGAGCACCTTGAGATTCGCGAGCGGGTTTTCCTTGATCACGGCGATGTCGGCGAGCTTGCCGGGTTCGAGCGAGCCGATGCGGTCGGCCGCGCCGAGTGCCTGTGCGCCGTTGAGCGTCGCCGCGCGGATCACTTCGAGCGGATGGAAACCCGCTTCGCGCAGCAACTCCAACTCCTCTATCGTGCCGAATCCGTAAATTTTATAGATGTATCCGGAATCGCTGCCGACGGTGACGCGGCCGCCGCGGTTCTTGTAGTCGTTGACGAACGCCATCCAGCGCCGGTAGTTGTCGCGCCAGGCGACTTCGTCTTCGGTGCCCCAGTCGAAGAAGAAGCTGCCGTGGTTGTCGCGGTTCGGGGCGAAGAAATTCCACAGCGTCGGCCAGGTGTAGCGGTCGTGCCATTCGGCGCGGCGTGCGCGCATGAGGTCGCGGCTGGCCTGGTAGATCGTGAAGGTCGGGTCGAGCGTGAAGTCGAGTTCGAGCAGTTCCTTGATGACGGCTTCGTATTTCTCGCTGCCTTTCTCCGCGGCCTGCGCCCAGAGCCGGCCGGCCTGGCCGAAGCGGTGCGCCTCGTTGCTGTAGTTGTAGTCGGCCGGGTAGTTCTGCACGGTCCTGTCGTCGAACAGCGCTTCGGGCAGGCCGTACCAGTGTTCCATCGTGGTCAGTCCCCAGCGCGCCGTGGTCAGCACGTTCACGCGCGAGACGTCGAGCTGGGCATGATGGCAGGCGCTGCGCATGCCCTGTTTCCCGAGTTCCTCGAATGCGGCCTGCAGCACGTCGGGGCGATAGCCGAAGCACTTCATGCCGACGGCGCCTTTCTTCTTCATGTCGCGCACCCACTCGCGCGCTTCCTCGGGCGTCGTCATCGGCTTGTCGCGGCCCATGCCGAAGTAGGCATACGGAAAGATGCGCGGCGCGGCGGTCGCGTTGGCCTCGCTGCGGCGGGCTTCTTTCGCGCACCAGTCGATGCCGTTGCCGCAGGCCGGATCGCGCACGGTCGTGATGCCGTGGCCCATCCATAATTTGTACACATAGTCGGCGCTGACGCCCTGCTCGTCGCCGCCGATGTGGCCGTGCAGGTCGACGATGCCGGGCATCACGTAATGGCCGGCGAGATTGATCGACTGGATGTCGGCGCCGACCATGCGGATCTCGACGATGCGGTTGCCTTCGATGACGACATCGGCCGGGCCGTAGGCCGGACTGCCGGTGCCGTTGATCACGTTGACGCCGCGCAGGATCAACTGCGTATACGGCCCGTCGCCGCTCTGTCGATCGGCACCCGGCGCGATCGCAGCGAACGCTGGCGCGGCGAACAGGGGCAGGGCGGCAAGCAGCAGGCGTTTCATCGAGGCTCCGCGGTCGCGTGGTATCGGTCCTTCATCTGGCTTGAGTGTCGAGGCAGCCGCGTGTGCCGGATGTCATGGGGTCGGGAATGGGGAGCGCGGAATCGTCAGAGCGGGGCGCACCTGGCTTTAGCCCTCTCCTCCAAGCCTGCCTGGAGGAGAGGGTGGGGTGAAGGGGAGAAGCGTCAGCTGAAATGCGCTGTCAGGTTGTCGCGATGGCATTGCGATTCGCCGCGAGAACCAGGCACCGCGCACGCGGTACCTTCTCCCCCTCGCCCCAGCCCGCTCTCCCGACGCCGTCGGGGTGAGGGCGCAGTGCGTCAGTTCTGTGGTTGCGATTTCCCGCCTCCCATTCCCGATTCCCGGCCCTTCACCCATCCGACAGCCGATGGCTGTCCACCGCACCCAGATCCAGCCCATAGACCTTCTTCAGATCCTGGATGCGCTTGAGCGTCGCCGGCGAGAACGGCGCCTTGTTCTCCAGCGCGTGCAGCGCGACGCCTTCGAGCAGGTCGCCGAGCGACAGGTCGAGGTATTCGGCGAGGCCCTTGAGCACCTTGAGCAGGCGCTTTTCGAGGCGCACGCCGGTCTGCACGCGCTCGATCTCGACGGCGGCGGCCTTCGCGGCCTTGGCGGGTTTCCGGCTCGTGGCCATTGCAACGGTCTCCTTGGCGTGCCCGTCACTTTACCAGTCATGCTCGGATTCCGTATCATGGTTGATATGTACCACGGTAACAAGGCTGTCCGGCATGACCATGACCACGATGAGCGCCGAATCCGGCTTCGAACTGGGCTTGTCCGCGGACGACGCCTTGCCGCTGTTCACGGCGCAGGGCGAGCGCCGCTGGGTGCCGGGCTGGGAACCGGAGATGGTCGGTGACGGCGGGCCGGGCAGCGCGTTCGTCACGCGCATGAACGGCACGGAGACGAGCTGGGTCGTCGTCGACTACGACGTCGCGCGCGGCATCGCGCGCTATGCGCGCTGGGTCGCCGGCGTGCAGGCCGGACTCGTCGAGGTGCGATGCGCACCGCTCGCCGCCGATCGCTGCGCGGTGCGCGTGCGCTATGCGTTGACGCCGCTGTCGCCCGAATCCGTCGCGGCCGTGGCCGGATTTCTCGAACCCGACCGCTTCGCGGGTTCGATCGCGGGTTGGAAGCGGCTGATCGTCGAAGCCGGACTCGCCGCGGACTGAGCGCGGCGAGTCTCGATTCAAAGCCCGTCGCGGCGCAGTGCTTCGACGACGCTGAGTTTCGCGGCGCTGCGCGCGGGCAGCAGGCAGGCGAGTACGGCGGCCGGCAGCAGCAGCGCGGCCCAGAGCAGGCTGCCGGCCGGCGACAGTCGCAGCGGCAGCGGCATGCCGGCGAGGTTGTCGAGCAGCGGCGCGATCGCCGCGGTCGCCGCGAGCGACAGCGGCAGCGCGAGCGCAAGACTCAGCAGCGCGGCGCACACGGCTTCGTAGAGCACGCTGCGCAGGATCGTCGCCGGCGTCGCGCCGATCGCGGCGAGCACGCCGAGTTCGCGGCGCCGGTCGATGACGGCCGCGCTCGCGGCCGCCGCGAGTCCGGCGAGTCCGACGACGGCCATGATCACGGCGACCGCGCGCAGCACGAGCAGCAGGATGCCCAGGTGCGCCCATTGGCTTTCGCCGACGTCGGCATTGTCGATCACGGCGGAGACGGCGATGCCGGCGCCTTCGAGCGTCTTCCGCACGATGGCGGCGTCGCCGGCGCGACCGTCGCGGTACGCAAGCCGCAGCGACGACACCGCCGTGGCGTCGCCGGGCGCGGCGAGCGCGTAGGCGCCGGGCGTCGTGTAGATCGACGCACCTGCCATGACTTCGCGTGCGATGCCGACGACCTGCGCGCGCAGATGGCCGTCGGGGCCGCGCAGGTCGAGCCAGTCGCCGACGCGCGTGCCGGCGAAGGTCGTCGATGCGGCGACGCTGTTGAGCACGATCGCGTGCGTGTCGCCGGTCGCGAGCCAGCGGCCCTCGGTGATCGGCAGTGCGAGGAAGTCCGAACCGTCCGGCACGGCGCGCAGACGCACCGCGCCGTGACCGCCGTCGGCATGGGCGCCGGTCACGAACAGCGCGTCGCCGTCGTTGGCCGCGACCATCGTTGACGGCCAGCTTTCGACGGCACGCAGCCCCGGCACGCCGGCCAGCGCGCGTCGCACCGCGGCGCTGTCGACCGGTTCCTGCAGCGCGATGCGCTGCTGGAAATTCCATTGCCGCGCGGCGTCGGCCATGACCGCGTACCAGCCGCTGCGCAGGTTCGCATTCGCGACGAACAGCGCGCCGGCCGCGCCGAGCAGCGCGAGGTTGAGCACGAGCCGCACGCGCCGCCGCCAGAGATTGCGCCAGGCCAGCGTCAGCGCCGGTGCGCCCGCAAAGCGCGCGGCGAACGCCGTGCGCTGCGCGTCGCGCGGACTGGCGATGCCGTGATCGTCGAGCGCCGCGCGCACCGGACGCCGCGCCGCGGCGAATACGGGAATCGCGGCGGCGAGGACCGGCAGCGCGACGCCGGTCGCGAGCGACAGCAGCGACGGCGCGAGCGCGAGTCCGCGCGCGACGATGCGCAGGTTCAGATGCTGCGCGCTGTGCAGCGCGAGATGCAGTCCGGCGCCATAACCGAGGAACAGGCCGATCGCGCTCGCGACGAGCGCGAGGCCGGCGATCAGCGCGAGATAGGGCAGGGCGAGCATCCACGGCGTCGCGCCGAGGCTCTGCTGGACCGCGATCGCGCGCGACTGCTGCGCGAGCAGGCCGCCGACGACCGCGGCGCAGAGCACCGCGGCGAGCACGACCGCGAGCACGCCGAATGCGAGCAGCAGGCGCAGCGCCGCCTGCATCTGGGTTTCGTGCGGATGCAGGCCCGGCGGCGGAATGCGCACTTCGCGCACGGCGTGGCCCTGCGCGACGAGCTGCCGCGCGACGCCGGTCGCGCAGTCGCGGATCACCGCGACGGTCGGGGCGCCGGAACAGCGCAACAGCAGCCAGTCGGGCGCGGCATCGATGCCGAGCGCGGCGGCCGTCGAGAACGAGGTGTAGGCGTAGACCACGCCTTCCTGCGACGCAGGTGCGAGCGCCGCATCGTGCACGACGCCGGCGTGACGCAGTGTCGCGCGGCGCTCGCCGTCGAGCAGCAGGCCGAACTCGGCACCGGCATCGAGGCCGAGCACGCCGCGCGCGCTGCGTTCGATCAGCACGCCGTTGCCGCCGGGCGGCCAGGTGCCGTCGCGCAGGTCGAACGTCGAGATCTCCGGCAGCGATTCGCCGCGGATATACAGCAGCAGCGGCCGCGTGCGTCCGTTCGCCGCGACGACGCGGCCGCTCGCGTGCGCGATCAGGTCGGCGCCGGCGACACTGGGCATCGCGCGCACGGCGGCGAGCACCGGCGCGTCGAGCCGTTCCACGCGCAGTTGCGCCGACGCCGCACGCGTCGCGGCGAAATTCGCCTGCATGCTGCGGGTAAGCGTGTCGCGCGCCGACAGCAGCGCGGTCAGGGCCGTCATCGCGAGCGCGAGCGCGGCGACGAGCAGCACGAAGCGGTCGCGCGCGAACCGGAATTCGCGCCAGATCTTGCGCCAGCGCGTGCTCATGCGCGCGCGCCGCTGTCGTCGGCGATGCGGCCGTCGCGCAGGGTCACGACGCGCGCGAAATGCGCGGCGATGTCGCGCTCGTGACTGACCGTGATCACGGTCTTGCCGTCGCGTGCGAGGCCGGCGAGCAGGGCGAGCGCGCGCGCCGAGTTCTCGCTGTCGAGGTTGCCGGTCGGTTCGTCGGCGATCACGAGCGGCGGGTCGTTGGCGAGCGCGCGGGCGATCGCCGCGCGCTGCTGCTGGCCGCCCGAGAGCTGCTGCGGCAGGCGCGCGCCTTCGCCGGCGATGTCGAGGCGTTCGAGCAGCGCGTCGGCGCGTGCGCGGCGCTGCGCGCGCGGCACGACGCCGGCGAAGTCCATCGCGAGCAGGATGTTCTCGTGCACGGTCAGGCTCGGCAGCAGCTGGAAGAACTGGAACACGATACCGACCTCGCGGCCGCGCCAGCGCGCGAGCTGCGCGGTGGACAGCGTGCCGAGTTCGACCTCGCCCATGTGCACGCTGCCGTCGTCGGGCCGGTCGAGGCCGGCGAGCAGGTTCACGAGCGTGGTCTTGCCGCTGCCCGAGCGGCCGACGATCGCGACGCTCTCGCCGCGCGCGATGTCGAGGTCGACGCGGTCGAGCGCGGTGCAGCCCGCGGCGGCTTCGCCGTAGCGCCGCGAGACGTTGCGCAGTCGGATCAGGGAATCGGACGCCATCGGTGCCTGCCGGTTGTTCGCGGGTTCGGGCCGCGACGATACTGCGCCCCGCACGCGCTGCAGCATCGGCGCGGCGCTGTCCGACATTTCGATCGCGTTTGTTCGGGATCCCGCTCATGACTCACGCCAAGACCGATGCGCGGGCGCTGCGCTCGCGCGAAGCTCTGCTCGATGCGTTCGCCGGGCTGCTGCACCAGCGCGGCTACGAGCGGCTGACGATCCAGAACGTGCTCGACAAGGCCGGCGTCTCGCGCGCGACGTTCTACGAGCATTTCCGCAACAAGGACGACCTGCTCGCCAACAGCGTCGGCCGCCTGCGCGGCTGGCTGCAGCGCGAATCGCAGATCGCGGCGGCGAGTGCACCCGGCATGCAGCTCGGCTTCACGCTGCCGTTCTTCCGGCACGTGCGCCAGGCCGCGACGCGCGTGCACGCACCCGGCGTGCAGCTGGCGGTCGAGAAGCACATGCGCCTGCTGCTCTGCGAACTCGTGCGCGACGAACTGCGCGCGCAGCCGCAGGCGGCGCGGCTGCGCGAGGCGGAGATCGAAGCGGTCGTGCAGCACGTCGCCGGCGCGCTGTCGAACGTGCTGCTCTGGTGGCGCGAGACGCGACCCGAACTCACGCCGGAGCAGCTCGATGCGATCTTCCGGCAGATGACGCTGCCGGGGATTGCGGGCGTGCTGGCGGTGATGGCCGCCGCGTAATCGCGAAACGGGTCGAGTCCGTGGAACTGGCGAGGGTGAGGCGGAAACCCATCGCCGCCATGCCCTCCCCTTGAAGGGGAGGGTTTGTCCGCCTGTCTTTTACCGATTCCCTATTCCCGGTTCCCCCTCACCGCGCCGCGTTCGAATTCATCGTCGCATTGCGTGAGGAGTCGTTGTACTGCGCCGGATCGCGCATGCCGCTGGTGTGGCACTGGCCGCTCGTGTGTCCGCGGTTGACGCCGCCGCTGAGCTGGCCGTTGGCCTGCTCGGTCGTGCCGTCTTCGGGATCGCTGAGCACGAGGTCGGTCGCGATCTGGCAGTAGTCGTTCGTCCACCAGTTCGTCGTGCGGAACGCGGTCGTGTAGTAGTTCACCTTGGCGCGCGACGCGGTCGGGATGCCGGCGAGCCACGCGGATGCGCCGCTGTAGCTCAGGTTGTCGTTCGTGCCGCAGCCGACGCCGAACCACGAGCCGAGCGTGGCGAGGATGCCGGCGAGGTTCGTGCCCTTGTACGGCGTGCCGACGGACTGGATCAGGCGTGCGCCGGTCGCGTTGTCGAGTCCGCTCCAGTAATAGGTATACAAGTGCAGGGATGCCGCGCCGCCCTGGCTGTGGGCGACCGTGCCGAACGAGTTCCAGGTGCTGCCGAAAGTCTGCAGCAGGCGCGCGAACGCATCGTGGCTGCGGTTCTTGTTGACGTCGAGGAAGGTCGACGCGGTCGAGAACTGCGAGGCCGGCCAGACGCCGCCGGAGCAGTAGCCGTGCACGAGGATCAGGCGCTGGCCGACGCCCTTGGTCGCCTCGCCGCCGCTCGGGCGCGGGCCCATGCGCATGGCTTCGTCGATGCCCTTGGGCGCGGCGCCGAGCAGGCGGCGCGCGGGCAGGTCGAGCGCAAGCGTGCGCGCGCCGGCCAGCGTGACGAAATGATCGGGATCCTCGATGCGCAGTTCGCGCAGCTGATACGGCGGCTGCGCATCGGCGCGCGCGACCCAGCGCGGATCGAAGCCGAGGCCGAGTACGCCGTTCTTGTCCGGCGTGACCATGCCGCTGACCCAGGCGACCGGGCGTTCGTTGCCCTTGCCGTCGGTGCCCCAGACTTCGGCGTAGGCGCGATAGTGCTGGCCGGGCTTGTTCGCGACGGTCGGCAGGTCGATCGAGAGACGGCCGTCGGCCTGCGTGCGTGCCGATACGACCGATTCGATCGGCGACAGGCGCAGCGAGGCATCGACGACGGGCAGCACGTGTTCGGCCGAGCGCACGACGCGCTGGCCGTTCGCGTTGGTGCCGTCGGCCAGGACCTGGGCGACGTAGGTGCCGCTCTGTTCGGCGATGAAGCCCGCGCCGAAGAGACCGTCGCCGGCCACGGCGTCGGCATGCAGGCCGTCGTCGAACATTGCGTAGCTGCTGACCGCGCCGTCGGGCGCCGTCACGCGCAGCGTCGCCGAGGCGATGCGTGCGCCGCTCGCGCGCGCGCCGCCGAGCGTCGCGACGACGTCGAGCTGCTGGCCGACGATCTGCCGGCGGTGCGCCGGATAGGACATGAGTTCGGTCGCCGTGTCGCCTTCGAGCAGCACGTAGCCGCTCTGCGAGCGGCTCGCACCGGCGTCGATGCGCAGATTCCAGGTGCCGGTTTCCAGCGAATCGAGCGCGTAGTAGCTGGCCGGAACGCGCGCTTCTTCGAACGCGAAATCGGCCGAACGCGCGCCGGTGCTGAGTTCCTGCGCCGGAATGCGGCGGCCGGTCGGCGACTGCAGCTCGAGCAGCCAGTCGCTGTTGTTGCCCGAGAACACGAGGAAGCGGACCTTGCCGTTCTCGACCGGCAGCACGTGCTGCCAGCCTGCGCCGCGTGTGTCCATCTGCACCGGGATCAGCGCGCTATGGGAAAAGATCGCCGCGTCGGCCGGATCGGGGACGCGCATTTGCGTGAATTCTTCCGGAGGCCCGGACAGTTGCTTGGGAATGGGATTGGCGAGCACCGCGAGCGGTGCGGCGAGCAGCAAGGACGAAACGACGGCCAACGTCAGGGGACTTCTGGTCACGGTTTTCCCTCCCAGGAACTGTGAGCTCGTGGATTAGTGCTGGTTCTTGCGGTATTCCCCGAATGGATCGACACCCTCCGCGAGCCGGAGGGGAACCGGCACGATATCCAAACGAACGTTCGATGCACGCCGCAGCGCAGCAAGCGCGCCGCGGCAGAAGCGGCTGAGACCGCTACGAGCCGATGTCGCTGGCCGACCCCGAACCGCGTTGGTGTTGCCAGGAAGCGCATCGCGCGATGACGCGCGCAGGGCTCGCGATCCGATCGCCGCGCCGGCGTCGCGGCACTCGGCGCTGCGCTTTGACGTACTCAGTCAGGCTCATGTCGGACGTGCGACCGGGGAGGGTCACGAACATGCCGTACATCACTGCACGACAGCCGGCGGCGGGCATTGCGCTCGCGCTGCTGGCATCGGTGGGCGCGCAGGCCGCGAGCTACCGCGTGTTTCCTGTGCCTGTCGCGAGCCCGGACCACGGCGCGCGCGTGCTGGCGACCAACCCGCACCAGCTCGACGCATCGCCGTTCGGCTGGCACGACACGAACGGCGTGGCCGGGGCCGAGTTCACGACCCTTCGCGGCAACAACGTAACGGTCTACACGGACATCGACGCCAACAATGCGTCGGACGGGCCCGGGCCGGACGGCGGTGCGGGACTGCTGTTCGACTTCGCGTGGTCGCCGGCGAATCCGCCCTCGTCGTACAAGGAGGCGCTCGCGACCAACGCGTTCTACTGGGCCAACATGCTGCACGACATCTTCTGGCGCCACGGTTTCAACGAGGCGGCGAGAAACATGCAGGCGAACAACTACGGCCGCGGCGGCGTGGGCAACGACCCGCTGATCGTCGAGATCATGGACGGCAGCGGCATCAACAACGCGAACGGCTCGTCGACGGCCGACGGCGTCAGTCCGCGTATCCAGTTATACGAGTGGAACGCTACCTCGCCGCGCCGCGAGGGCAGCTTCGATGCGACGACGTTCCTGTATGCCTACGGGATGGTGCTCCACGCGCGCATCGCCGGCACCAGCTGCAACGGCAATGCGGAGCGGCCGGCCAGCGGCTACAACGACTTTTTCGGAATTCTGCTGACGACGAACTTCGCGCATGCGACGCCGACTCAGCCGCGCGGGCTCGGCACGTATGTGCTTGGCCAGCCGGTCAACGGCACCGGCATTCGCACGGCGCCGTACACGACGGATTTCGCGTTGAACCGCTACACCTACAACGACACGCGCACGCTGGCCGTGCCGCACGGCGTCGGTTTCGTCTGGGCGTCGATGCTGTGGGAGGTGACCTGGGGCATGGTCGCCCGGCACGGCGCCAGCAACGACTGGTTCAACGGCAACGGCGCGGAAAACCGCATGCTGCGCCTCGCGATCCGCGCCATGCAGCTGCAGCCCTGCCAGTCCGGCTTCGTCGATGCGCGCACGGCGTGGCTGGCCGCCGACGACGAACTCTATGCGGGCGAAAACCGCTGCATTCTCTGGCGCGGATTCGCGCGGCGCGGTCTCGGCGCATCGGCCGTGCAGGGCTCGGCCGGCAGCAACAGCGACAACACCGAAGCGTTCGATCTGCCCGCCGACTGCGCCGATCTGATTTTCGACGCCGATTTCGATCCCTGAACAGCGACGAATGCGTTCTACTGGGCCAACATGGCCCACGACATTTTTCTATCGCCACGGGTCGCGCGGCGCGGCGCCGGCGGCGACTGGTTCGACGGCAACGGCGCGGAGAACCGCCCGCTGCGCCTGGCCATTCGTGCGATGCAGCGGCAGCCCTGCGAGGCGGGCTTCATCGACGCGCGCACCGCGTCGTTCGCTGCCGACATCGAACTCCCTGACGGCGAGAACCGCTGCATCCTCCGGCGAGGATTCGCGCGGCGCGGTCCCGGCGTGTCGGCCGTGCAGGGTTCGACTGCGAGCAACACCGACAACACCGGCGCGTTCGACGCGCCGGAGGACTGCAACGATCCGATCGTCGAGGACGGCTCCGAAGTCCGAGCGGCGGCGATCCGTCGACGCGACGGACCGCCGCGCCGGTCTCACGGTTTCGGCGCGCGTTCTTCCCTGAGGCGTGCGTCGAGCCTTTCGCGCGCGGAGTCGGCATAGCGCCGGCAGGCGCTTGCGTCGATGAACGGATCGGCTTTCGCGCCCTGGGCGCGCTGCGCGAGCTTTTCGTCGAACTTCGCGAAACCCGGATGCACCGGCACGAGAATGTCGCAGGAAAGTTTCGCGACCCGGTCGATGCTCGCGCGGAAGCTTTCAGCGATGCCGCCGTTGCCGTCGGCGCCGCCGAAGCGGTAGGCGTCGTCGGAGACGGCATTGAGGCTGTCGGCGTAGACGAGATTCACGCAGTCGCCGCCGCTGCAGTCCTGCCAGCTCCAGGTCGTCGCGCCGGCGGTGTGTCCCGGCGTGTAGTGGGCGGTCAGCACGAGCTTGCCCAGGCGCAGGGTTTCGCCGTCGGCGACGCGCTGCACTTTGCTCAATTTTGGAAACCCGTTCGCCTTGTCGCCGAAACCGGCCTGCGGATCGTCCTGGGGCGGAACGCCGGCGATCAATGCGTCGGCGCTGCGCGCGCTCGCGATAACCGTTGCACCGCTCGCGCGCGCGAGCGCGGCGACGCCGCCGACGTGATCGTAGTGCGCATGCGACACCGCGATGTACCTGATCTGGTCGAGACGAAAGCCGAGCGTTTCGATGTTGGCCGCGATCAGCGGCGCGGATTCGGGCAGGGCGCCGTCGAGCAGCACGAGTCCCTCGCCCGAATCGATGAGCACCGACGACAGTCCGCGCGTGCCGACGAACCAGCTCTTGCCGTGCAGCACGAACGGTGCCTGCGGCCGGTTCCATTCCGCGCACGACGAACAGTTCTTGGGAGAATCGGGCCGCAGCGGCGCAGCGGTAGCGGTGACGCAAGCAATGGCACAGAGGCCGGACAGCAGGGGACGCAGCAGCATCGAGGCGTTTCCGCACGGAAAGGGGCCGCGATTATGCGGTCGCGCCGCGGGCAGGCCGCGGCGCGAAATGTGGCGAAATTCTGCGTGCGATGCGCGTCGGCGCTCGACACGAGCGCGTTCCGTCAACTCCGCCGCCGCGATGTCGCGGCTCACTGCAATCTACGGTTTCCCGTCACGACGCGCGGTCCGCTTTCGCAGGGTGCGGTGAGCGCGGCGAACCGCAACGTCGCGGTGTACGTCATGGCGTGTATCGGTCCCGCAAGCGGGTTTCGTCCATGTCGCCATCGCGACGCTGCAGTCACGCGTTCACTGTCGCCATGTTCGCCGCGGCGTAGCGCGTGCCGGAGACGGGGTGGCTCGCGAGCACGTCCGCGATCGACTGCAGCTCGGTGCGGCTCAACACGATGCGCGTCGCGGCGGCGTTCTCGTCGAGGCGCGCGATGCGGCGTGTACCCGGAATCGGCACGATGTCCTCGCCCTGGTGCAGCAGCCACGCGAGCGCGAGCTGCGCCGGCGTGCAGCCGCGCTGGCGCGCCAGCGCGGTCAGCGCGTCGACGAGCAGGCGGTTCACGTCGAAGTGGCCGGCCTGGAAGCGCGGGTTGTTGCGCCGGTAGTCGTCGGCGTCCAGCGCGTCGGTCGAGGCGATCGCGCCGGTCAGAAAGCCGCGGCCGAGCGGACTGTAGGCGACGAAGCCGATGCCGAGCTCGCGGCAGGCGAGCAGGGCGTCGTTCTCGACGTCGCGCGTCCACAGCGAATATTCGCTCTGCAGCGCGGCAATGCGATGCACGCCGCTCGCGCGGCGCAGCGTGTTGCCGTTGGCTTCCGACAGGCCGAGGAAGCGCACCTTGCCGGCCTCGACGAGTCGCGCCATTGCGCCGACGGTCTCCTCGATCGGCACCTTCGGATCGACGCGATGCTGGTAGTAGAGGTCGATGTGATCGACGCCGAGCCGGCGCAGGCTCGCGTCGCACGACGCCGCGACATAGCCGGGGCTGCCGTCGATGCCGAGAAACGCGCCGTCGGGCGCGCGCACGTTGCCGAACTTCGTCGCGAGCACGACGTCGTTGCGGCGCACGCGCAGGACTTTGGCCAGCAGTTCCTCGTTGCGGCCGACACCGTACATGTCGGCCGTGTCGAGAAAGTTCACGCCGGCGTCCAGCGCGTGATGCAGCACGGCGAGGTTGTCGGCCTCGTCGCTGGCACCGTAGAAATCGGACATGCCCATGCAGCCGAGGCCGAGGGCGGAAACGACGAGGCCGTCGCGGCCGAGCGCGCGGCGGGCGAGAGAGTGGTTCATCGGGAGGCTCCGGGGAGGGGAAAGTGGACAGAGGAGAGGCGTGAGAAACGAGTCGCTGCTGCGCTCGCCCGCTTGTCGTTTCTTCGTTCTCGCTACTGCCGCCGCAGAGTAGTCCCCGCGCGTCGCCGCGGCTTAGCCCAAAGCTGCGGCAGACTTGCCCGATCCTGCAATTCGCGGTTCGTCGCGGTCGTGCGCGCGCGAGGTCGTGCGCATAATCCGCACCGTCTCCGCTACCGGGAAACGCCGTGTCCGCCGCTACATCCACACCGAGCGTCGCCCCGTTCGACGGGTTCGCACCGCAGCGCGAGCTGGCCGACCGGATTGCCCGATTGACGCACGGCGACGGCCTGCATGCGACCGCGGTCGAGCCGCTGGTCCTGATCCGCATGTCCGAGCCGACGCAGCCCATCGCGTCCGTCTACGAACCCAGCCTCTGCGTCGTCGTGCAGGGCCGCAAGCAGGCGATCCTCGGCGACGAGGTGTTCGTCTACGACCCGCTGAATTACCTCGTCGTCTCGATGACCCTGCCCGTGGTCGGGCAGATCCTGACCGCGACGCCGGCGCAGCCCTACCTGTGCCTGCGCATCACGCTCGATTTGCGCGTGCTCGGCGAACTCGTGCTGCAGTCGCCGCCGTCGACGCCACGGCCGACCGACCGCGCGCTGTTCCTCGCGCGCACCGAACTGCCGCTGCTCGACGCACTGCTGCGCCTGCTGCGGCTGCTCGACTCGCCGCAGGAGATCGACGTGATCGCGCCGCTGATCCTGCGCGAGATCAGCTATCGCGCACTTTGCGGCGATCTCGGCTATCGCCTGCGCGATCTCGTCGTCGCCGACAGCGCGGGGCATCGCGTCGGCCGCGCGATCGACCTGATCAAGTCGCGCTACGCCGACGCGCTGAGCGTCGAGGAACTCGCCGATGCCGCGCACATGAGCGTGTCGGCGCTGCATCACCGCTTCAAGGCGGCGACGAGCCTGTCGCCGCTGCAGTTCCAGAAATCGCTGCGCCTGCACGAAGCGCGGCGCCTGATGCTGGCCGAAGGCTTCGAGGCCGCCGCCGCGGCGCACCGCGTCGGCTATGAGAGCGCGTCGCAGTTCAGCCGCGAATACCGCCGCCTGTTCGGCGCGCCGCCGCGGCGGGAGATCGTGGCGCTGCGGGCGCTCGGAGGGGCGGCGAGTGACTAGGAACTAGAGGGGCTGCGGGCGGACCTCGATTTTCTGGATCGTGCTGGCTGGTTTCCGTACACAAAGGGCAGTGGTCAGGAACCCCTAATCCCTATTTCCCAGGATCATGTAGACATCCGACCGGCTGTAATGCGAATCGGGTTTGCGCTGCGGCTGATGCTCGAAGCCCATGCGTTCGTACAGCGTCAGCGCGGGTTTGAGGCGCGAGTTCGATTCGAGGAACAGCGTCCGGCCGTTGCGTTCGCGGAACACCTCGATCGCGCGCGCGAGCAGGCGGCGACCGACGCCGAGACCCTGATGGGTTTCGTCGACCGCCATCTTCGTGAGTTCGTAGACGCCGGGCGATTCGACCTTGAGCGCGCAGGTGCCGATGACCTGGTCGTCGAGCACGGCGAACAGCACTTCGCCGCCGCCGGCGATGAGTTCGCCTTCGGGATCCGACAGCACGCGGTGGTCGATTTCCTCGAGATAGAAATACTTGCGCAGCCAGTCGGCGTTGAGGCGATAGAAGTGCTCGCGCAGCGCCGGATCGAAGCCGACCACGCGCACGCGCGCGCTGTCGGTGGCCTGGCTGCGCGCGACGATGGCGGCGGGCAGGCCCGGATCGAGCACGGTCTCGAAGCGCGCCAGGGTCGCGAGCAGATCGATGTCGGCCGCAGCGCAGCGTTCGTCGAGTTCCTGCACGATGGCCTTCCACGCCGGGCGTACGTCGCGCAGCACGTCGCGCGCGCGGTCGGTCAAGGCGAGGCGACGGCGGCGGCGGTCGGTCGGGTCGTCGACGACGGCGACCCATTCCTCGGCGACGAGCTTGTCGGCGAGCTGGCTGACCGCCGAGTGGGTCTGTCCGATCTGCGCGGCGATGCTGCCGACCGACTGCGGCCCCTGGTCGTGCAGCAGGCGCAGCACCGGAAACCAGCGGCCCTGCAGCGGCAGCCCGCGCAGACGGTAGACCTCGTCAGCCAGTGCGTAGAGCTGGTCGCTGATGGCGCGCAGGCGGCTGCCGAGCGCGAGCAGACCCAGGTCGGCGAGAAAGGTCATGGTGATGTCCCGGTATTTATGTAAGCAATAACATAAATACCTGTCGTGCCGTGGCGCAAGGCCGCTGCGCGGGGCAACGGCGCGACGAACGGTGCCCGATCCGATTTACGGGCCGGGCGCGGGGGCGGGATCAT
>CAMLLF010000020.1 GCA_946480705.1 uncultured Lysobacteraceae bacterium
CCGGTGAAGCGGCTCCCGCGCCTCGCCGCGCGGATCGACCGCGCGGCTCCGTGGATCGCGCACAGTGCCGGTCGCGTGGTGGGCCTGCAGCGCGCGGCCGTCGAGCGCGCCACGTGTCGGATGAACATTTTATATTTGAGGAATTAATTCATGTGTTTGTGTGTTGACAAATGGATTCAGAAGGTGAGCTTTCCGCTGCTGTTCGGCGGCGCCGGCTTCGCTGCCTGGTCATTGTGGTCGCCCGCGACGGCGGCCTGGTTGATGCCGGTCATCGTCGCGGCCGTCGCTGGAGCGCGCACAGCCGTTCGAATCGCGCTGGAACGGCAGCGGCGATGCGAAGGAGGATCTCGGCTATGTCGCATCGACGGCGCTGTTCGCCCACATCGGCGAAGTGCTCGCCTGGAGCTGCGCGCTCGCGTGTGCGGCGTATGTCGCGCCTGACGTGCCATTCTGGCCCCGCAATTGGCCGATGCCGGTGCAGATCGCGCTCGCACTCGCGATCGGCGACTTTTTGCCATACCTCTATCATCGTGCGAGCCATGAATCCTCGGGGGTGCTGTGGCGCATCCATGCCATCCATCACGCGCCCGCGTACCTGAATGCGCTGAATTTCGCGCATTTCCATCCCCTCAACGCGCTTTTGACTGCCGGACTCACGCTGCTGCCGCTCGCGCTGCTCGGCGCCGGCGCCGATGTGCTGTTCGTTGCCGGCGTACTGCACAACGTCCATGGCGTGCTGAGTCACGCGAATGTCGACTTCAGGCTCGGTCCGCTGAATCTCGTTTTCAGCATGGCCGAGCTCCATCGCTGGCATCACGCGCGCGATCCGCGGCTTGCGAACGGAAACTACGGCGCGACGGTGACGCTCTGGGACTGGCTGTTCGGCACGCGGCGCACCGCGGGGCGCGCTCCGGCGGCCGGCGAGATCGGACTGTGGCAGGGCAGTGCCGTGCCCGCGCGCCTGCGCGACCGAATCCTGTTTCCGTGGCGCGAGCGACTGCCGGCCGGCTGCTGCGGCGGGTGATGAAGACCGTGAACCGGGACACCCACTTACTCCGCGAACCGGGACACCCACTTACTCCGAGTCGAATCGGGACACCCACTTTCTCGGGACGCGAACCGGCGGCGAACCGGCGGCGAATCGGAGTCGAATCGGGACACCCACTTTCTCGGGACGCGAACCGGAGTCGAATCGGGACGGCGAATCGGGACACCCACTTTCCGAAGAGCCGCTACATCCATTTTCCGGAGAGTCGGTGGAGAGCGAGAACCGGGACATCCACTTTCCCGGGGCTCTTGCCGAAGCGGCGTACCGCGGCAATCGCGCGAACCGGCGCGGCGCGGCGCGGATCGGCGGCGCGATCGGGACACCCACTTTTCGGCCTGAACCGGGACACCCACCTTTTCGGTGCCGTCACGAGAGCGCCGTACCGACGCAAGCCGCGCAAACCGGGACACTCACGTTCCCAGCACCCCTTGCCGAAGCGGCGTACCGCTGCGTCCGCGCAAACCGGGACACTCACTTTTCCCGGATCCCCTTACCGAAGCGGCATACCGGCGCGCCCGCGCAAATGCAATTGTCTAACGCCGCGCGCGTCGAGTAGGGTGCCGGCCATGCGTCGACCGCCCACCCACCGTCCGCTGCTGCGACTGGTCCTGCTCCTGCTGATGACGCTGGGTCAGGGCCTGCTGCCGGGCATGGCGGTTGCTTGCGACGACATCGTCGCCGCATTCGGTACCGAGGCAACGGCGGGCGAAGCAGACGCATCCGACAGCGACGTTCAGAACGACCCGGACGGCTGCTGCCTGACCGATTGCCACGACTGCTGCCTGCATGCGACCGCGACGCTGGTTTCGGCGACGCGCCTGCCTGCACTGTTCGTCTCCACGCCCGCTCCCCGCGTGCGCGCAACCGCCGCCGTTTCCGGCGACTATCCCGTCGAAGTCCGTCCTCCGATCGCCGTGTGACGCGTCCGCCGGCGCCGCCGGTTCCGTCATCGTCTTTCGGAGAATCCCATGCGTTTCCTGATCGCGGCCATCGCCGCGCTTTCGCTCGTGCCGGGCTTGCCGGTACGGGCTTCCGGACCGTCGCCCGCCGGCTCGGTACTCACGCTCGATGCAGCGTTCGATCGCACGATCGCCGCGCATCCCGACCTGCGGGTGTTCGAGCCGCGCCGCGCCGCGCTGGTCGCCGAGCGCGAACGTGCCGCACAACGTCCGGCATGGACGGCCGGCGCCGAACTCGAAAACGCGTTCGGCAGCGGAGACGCGCGCAGCCTGCATTCGGCAGAACTCACGCTGACTCTGGCCGGCGTGCTTGAGCGCGGCGGCAAGCAAGCCGCACGAGCGGCACTCGCGCAGCGGCGCATCGACGCGCTCGGCGTCGAGCGCGAGGCGCGCCGGCTCGATCTGCTCGCCGAGACCGCGCGCCGCTATCTGGCGATCGTCGCCGCGCGTCAGAACGGCGAGATCGCGCGGCAGGACATCGAACAGCGCACGCGCGCGGTGACCGCGGCGCGCCGGCGCCTCGATGCCGGTGCGTCGCCCGAGTCGGTGCTGCTGACTGCAGAGTCGGCGTTGGCGCGCGCCGAACTCGACCGCGATCGCGCGGCACAGCGCTTCGACGCCGCGCGGCAGCATCTTGCCGCGCTCTGGGACGAAACCGACGCGCGCTTCGAACCCGCCGATCACGCAACGCCTGCGCTGCCGGCCATTGCCGGCGCCGCGGCGCTCGCGCGTCTCCTCGAGCAGACGCCCGAACTCGCGCAGTTCGCCGACGAGCGCCGCGTGCGCGAGGCGCGCCTGCAACTGGCGCGCAGCGAGGCGAAGCCGAATATCGACGTGTCGTTCGGCCTGCGCCGGCGCGAGAGCGACGACGATTTCGGTCTCGTCGGCGCGATCTCCGTTCCGCTCGGCGCGCGCGGCCGCGCGCGGCCCGGCATACGCGCGGCCGAAGCGGAACTCACCGCGCTCGACATCGAGCGCGAAGCCAGAATCGCGTCGCTGCGTTCGACGCTGGCCGAAGCGCACGGCCGCTACGGCGTCGCGCGGCTCGAAGCCACGCGCTATGTCGAGGACATCCTGCCGAAGCTCGCGAAGGCCGAAGCCGCCGCGGAGCGGTCCTATCGCGCGGGCGCAATCAGCTATCTCGAATGGGCGCAGGTGCAGTCCGAACACACGGCCGCGCGCCGGCAGCGGCTCGACGCCGAGCAGGAAGCCCAGCGCGCGCTGATCGAACTGCAGCGCCTGACCGCCGAGCCGTTCGTGCCCGGCACCTCACCGAACCCGGAAGCGCAGCCGTGACCCGTATTCTCTTTATTGCCTTTTTCACAATCCTCGTGCTCGCCGGCTGCGAACGCTCCGCGCCGGGCACGGACGAACATGGCCACGGTCACGGCGACGAGCATGCCGACGCCGCCGCGGAAAAAGGCGCGCATGGCGGCCGCGTGCTGGAAGCGCAGGGCCATGCGGTCGAACTCGGTATCGCCGAAGCGGGCACGCCGCCGAAGTTCCGGGCCTGGCTGTATCGCGGCGGCAAGCCGCTGCACGCGAGCGCGGGCGGCGTCGAGGTCAGCGTCACCCGGCTCGGCGGCGCCGTCGAAACGTTTGCGCTGACGCCGCAGCCCGACGGCAGCCTGCTTGCCGCGGGCGTCGTCGGCGAGCCGCATTCGTTCGATGTCGAGGTGCGGGCGACGATAGACGGCCGGGCATTGCGCTGGAACTACGCGAGCTACGAGGGCCGCACGCAGATTCCCGCGCCGGTCGCGCGCGACGCGGGCATCGTCGCCGCCGCTGCCGGTCCCGGCGTCATCGCCGACGAACACGAAGTACAAGGATTGCTGACCACGATGGAAGGTCGCGTCGCCACCGTGACGGCGCGCTTTCCGGGGCCGATCCGCGAGCTGCGCGCGAACGTCGGCGACACGGTGCGCAAGGGCCAGACGCTCGCCGTCGTCGAAAGCAACCTGAGCCTGTCGAACTACGCGATCGCATCGCCGATCGGCGGTACGGTGCTCGCGCGCAGCGCCAGCCTCGGCGGTGCGGCCGGCGAGGGCGCGGCGCTGTTCGAAGTCGCCGATCTGTCCTCGCTCTGGGTCGACCTGCACATCTTCGGCGCCGATGCGCAGCACATCACCGCGGGCGTGCCGGTCACGGTCACGCGCATGAGCGACGGCGTGTCGGCGCAGACGACGATCGAGCGCGTGCTGCCGGGCACCGCGACGGCGAGCCAGAGCACGGTTGCGCGCGCAGCGATCGCGAATGCCGACGGGCTCTGGCGCACGGGCTCCGCGGTGCGCGCACGCATCACGGTGCAGCGCCAGCCGGCGTCGCTCGTCGTGCCGTTGTCGGCGCTGCAGACGTTTCGGGACTGGGACGTCGTGTTCGTGCGCGTCGGCGATACCTACGAGGTGCGGCCGGTCGAACTGGGCATGCGCGATGCGGAGCGCGTCGAGATCCGCTCCGGACTGAACGCGGGCGACGCCGTCGTCGTCGAGCAGAGCTACGTGGTGAAGGCGGACGTCGAAAAGTCCGGCGCTTCGCACGATCACTGAGTCCGCCGCCATGCTCGAGAAACTCATCCGTTTCGCCATCGCGCAGCGCTGGCTCATGCTGGCGCTGACGCTGGCCCTGACCGCGCTCGGCACCTGGAGCTTCGCCCGCCTGCCGATCGACGCGACGCCCGACATCACCAACGTGCAGGTGCAGGTCAACACCGAAGCGCCGGGCTACTCGCCGCTCGAAGCCGAACAGCGCGTGACGTTTCCGATCGAGACGGCGCTGGCCGGGCTGCCGGGGCTCGACTACACGCGTTCGATTTCGCGCTACGGCCTGTCGCAGGTCACCGTCGTGTTCACCGAGTCGACGAACCTGTATTTCGCGCGCCAGCAGGTGTCCGAGCGGCTCGCGCAGGTCGCGTCGCAATTGCCCGGCGACGTCGAGCCGCAGCTCGGACCGATCGCGACCGGCATGGGCGAAATCTTCATGTATACGGTCGATGCGTCGCCCGGGGCGAAGAAGGCCGACGGCACGCCGTATACCGCGACCGACCTGCGCACGCTGCAGGACTGGGTCGTGCGGCCGCAGCTGCGCAACGTGCCCGGCGTGACCGAGGTCAACACGATCGGCGGCTATGCGCGGCAGATCCACATCACGCCCGATCCGACCCGCCTCGTCGCGCTCGGTTTCACGCTGCACGATCTCGTGCGCGCCGTCGCCGCGAACAACCGCAATGTCGGCGCGGGCTACATCGAGCGCAACGGCCAGCAGTTCCTCGTGCGCGCGCCGGGACAGGTCGCCGATCTCGACGCGATCCGCGACATCGTGCTCGATCGCCGCGACGGTGTGCCGATCCGCGTGCGCGACGTCGCCGGGGTGGGCGAGGGGGCCGAACTGCGTACCGGCGCGGCGACGCAGAACGGCCGCGAAGTCGTGCTCGGCACGGTGTTCATGCTGATCGGCGCGAACAGCCGCGAGGTCGCGCAGGCGTCGGCGGCGCGCCTGCAGGAAGCCGCGAAAAGCCTGCCGGCCGGCGTCACGGCGAATCCGGTCTACGACCGCACCGCGCTCGTCGACCGCACCATCGTCACGGTCGCGAAGAATCTCGTCGAAGGCGCGCTGCTCGTCATCGTCGTGCTGTTCCTGCTGCTCGGCAATTTCCGCGCGGCGCTGATCACGGCGGCGGTGATTCCGCTGGCCATGCTGTTCACGATCACGGGCATGGTGCGCGGCGGCGTGTCGGGCAACCTCATGAGTCTCGGCGCGCTCGACTTCGGTCTGATCGTCGACGGCGCCGTCATCATCATCGAGAACTGCCTGCGGCGTTTCGGCGAACTGCAGCATCGCCTGGGCCGCGCGATGACCGCGCAGGAGCGTCTCGACACGACCGCCGAAGCCACTGCCGAAGTGATACGTCCGAGCCTGTTCGGCCTCGGCATCATCACCGCGGTCTATCTGCCGGTCTTCGCGCTGTCGGGTGTAGAAGGGAAAATGTTCCACCCGATGGCGGTCACCGTCGTGCTCGCGCTGAGCGGTGCGATGCTGCTGTCGGTGAGCTTCGTACCGGCGTCCGTCGCGCTGTTCCTGCACGGGCGCGTCGAGGAAAAGGAAACGCGCCTGATGCGCGCGGCGCGCCGCCTGTATGCGCCGCTGCTCGGGATCGCGATGCGTCTGCGCGTGGCGGTCGTCGCCGCCGCGTTCGCACTCGTCGCGCTCTGCGGTCTGCTTGCGACGCGGCTCGGCACCGAGTTCATCCCGAGCCTCGACGAAGGCGATGTCGCGATGCACGCGATGCGCATTCCCGGCACGAGCCTCGACCAGTCCGTGCGCATGCAGCTCTCGCTCGAAGCCAGGGCCAAGCAGTTTGCCGAAGTCGAGCGCGTCTTCAGCAAACTGGGCACGGCCGAAGTCGCGACCGATCCGATGCCGCCGTCGGTGGCCGACACGTTCCTCATGCTCAAGCCGCGCGAGCAGTGGCCCGACCCGCGCAAGCCGAAGGAACAGCTCGTCGCGGAGATCGCCGACGCGATGGCGACGCTGCCGGGCAACAACTACGAGTTCACGCAGCCGATCCAGATGCGCATGAACGAATTGATTTCCGGCGTGCGCGCCGATGTCGCGATCAAGCTCTACGGCGACGACCTCGATACGCTGGTCGAGGTCGGCGAGCGGATCGGCAGGGTCGCCGAAGGCGTGCCCGGCGCCGCCGACGTGCGGCTCGAGCAGGCCACCGGTCTGCCGCTGCTGACGATCACGCCGGATCGCGTGGCGCTTGCGCGCTTCGGGCTGAATCCCGGCGCGGTGCAGGACACCGTCGCGACCGCGGTCGGCGGCGAAGTCGCGGGTCAGCTGTTCGACGGCGATCGCCGCTTCGACATCGTGATCCGCCTGCCCGAGCGGCTGCGCCAGGATCCGGCCGCGCTCGCCGATCTGCCGATCCCGCTCGATGCGAGCGGCACCGTTGATGAATCGAGCCGCGCCGCCGCGTGGCTGTCGGGCGCGCCGCAGACCGTGCCGCTGCGCGAGGTCGCGACGATCGCGACGGCGCAGGGGCCGAATCAGATCAATCGCGAGAACGGCAAGCGCCGTGTCGTCGTGACCGCGAACGTGCGCGGGCGCGATCTCGGCGGCTTCGTGTCGGAGCTGCGCGCGCGCATCGACGCCGGGGTCAGGGTGCCGCCGGGCTACTGGATCGACTACGGCGGCACGTTCGAGCAGTTGATCTCGGCGAGTCAGCGCCTCGCCGTCGTCGTGCCGGTGACGCTCGTGTTGATCTTCGCGCTGCTGTTCTGGGCGTTCGCATCGGCGAAAGATGCCGCGATCGTGTTCAGCAGCGTGCCGCTCGCACTGACCGGCGGCGTCGCCGCGCTCGCGCTGCGCGGCATACCGTTCTCGATTTCCGCGGGCGTCGGTTTCATCGCGCTGTCGGGCGTGGCGGTGCTCAACGGACTCGTGATGATCGCGTTCATCCGCAGGCTGCGCGAGCAGGGCGTGCCGCTCGAGCGGTCGATCGTCGACGGCGCGCTCGGCCGTCTGCGGCCGGTACTGATGACCGCGCTCGTCGCGTCGCTGGGCTTCCTGCCGATGGCGCTGAACGTCGGTGCGGGCTCCGAAGTGCAGCGCCC
Source organism: uncultured Lysobacteraceae bacterium (assembly GCA_946480705.1). Next base: position 7,623 of record CAMLLF010000020.1, read on the forward strand.
GCTGGCGACGGTCGTGATCGGCGGCATCGTGTCCGCGACGGTGCTGACGCTGTTCGTGCTGCCGGCGCTGTATCGGCTGCTGTATCGCGACGCAGGGCGGAACGACGCCGGCTGAGCGCGAGGCCGCGCGCGTCTGGCGCGCACGCGGCCCGCCGGTCAGACCTGACCCGGCCCATTGCGTACCGGCGGTGCGACCAGCCAATGGGCAACCGCGTAGCCGAGCAGCGCGCCCGCGAGCTGCGCGAGCACGAAAACCGGCACGTCGGCCGGGCGTATGCCGGCGAACGTGTCGCTCAGGCTGCGCGCGAGCGTGATCGCGGGATTCGCGAACGAGGTCGACGCGGTGAACCAGTACGCCGCGCCGATCCAGGCCGCGACCATCCACGGTGCGTCGCTCGCGCGGCGATGGCCGACGACGACGAGCAGCAGCCCGAAGGTCGCGGCGATCTCCGCAATCCACTGGCCGGTGCCGGTCCGCACATGCGTGGAAAACTGGATGAGTGAAAGATCGAACATTGCGTGCGCGAGCAGTGCGCCGGCGCAGCAGCCGGCGACCTGTGCGATCGCGTAGATCGCCGCGTCGCGCGGCGCGAGGCGGCCGCGCAGGGCTTCGACCAGCGACACCGCCGGATTGAAATGCGCGCCGCTGACCGGCCCGAGCAGGCCGATCAGCGCGGCGAGCACGGCAACGGTCGCCGCCGTGTTCGCGAGCAGCGCAACCGCGACGTTACCGCCGGCGAGGCGCTCGGCCATGATGCCCGAGCCGATCACCGTCGCCGCGAGCAGTGCCGAGCCGAGAACTTCCGCGGCACCGCGGCGCGCAAGGGAAACGACAGCCGTCATCGCTCAGGCCTTGCCGATGTCGCGCAGGTGTTCCTGCAGCGCGAGCCGGTCGAGCGAGGCGAGCGGCAGGCTCGTGAACAGCTCGATGCGCCGGTGCAAGGTCGTGTAGGCGTCGCGGAACGCATGATCCTTTTCCTCGTCAGAGCCCTCGACGGCCGCCGGATCGGGAACGCCCCAGTGCGCCGTCGCCGGATGGCCCGGCCAGATCGGACAGACTTCGCCGGCCGCGTTGTCGCAGACGGTGAAGACGAAATCGAGCGCCGGAGCGCCGGGTCGTTCGAATTCGTCCCAGCTCTTGCTGCGCAGGCCGTCGGTCGGGATGTCCAGTCGCCGCAGCAGCGCGAGCGCATGCGGGTTGACGCGGCCGGCCGGGTGGCTGCCGGCGCTGAACGCGCGGAAGCGGCCCGCGCCTTTTTGGTTCAGCGCGGCCTCGGCCAGGATGCTGCGGGCCGAGTTGCCGGTACAGAGGAACAGCACGTTGAATACGCGATCGCTCATGGCGAGTCTCCGGTTTTCGCGCGGCGGGAAGAGCGCACGGCGGGCGCGCACGGACGGCCGCCGCAGCAGTTTTCGGTCAGGAACGCGACGAGTTCGGCCATGCGCGCGAAGTTCGCCGCGTAGTAGATGAAGCGGCCTTCGTGCCGGGCGGTCACGAGTTCGGCCTGGTTCAGCGACTTCAGATGGAACGAAAGCGTGTTGGCCGGAATGCCGAGACGTTCGGCGATTCCGGTGGCCGGCAGTCCGTCCGGTCCGACTTCGACGAGCAGCCGGTAGACCGCGAGACGGCTGTCCTGGGCGAGAGCGGCGAGGGCGCGGACGGCGGTTGTCGATTCCATGGATCTAGAATAATCGAAGTCTTTGTCGGTTTGGTTACGCAGCGGCAAGCCTTTCGGCCGTTGCCGCCGCGCCGTGCCGCAACCGCCTGGCCTGCATCAGGCGGAATGCCGCCGGTATCGCGAGCAGCGACAGCAAGGGGGCGCATCCGCGCCGGTAACCGGCAGATTGACGAATCCGAGCGTCAGCCGCGGGGAAAGCATGTGACCTCCGGACGCGGCAAACGGCGGACGCGCCGCGGTAACGCGGCGCGAGGACGACAGCGGGTCGGAGGTCTAGATCTGCAGGCTGCAGAAGCGCCGTGCGGGCGGCGGGTCGGACCGGAACGGCGGAATGTCTTCGTAATGCTGCGCGCGCGCCGGCGGCAACAGCGCGGCCGTCCAGGCGAAGTGCTGCGGCGGCAGCGCGATCGGCGGCACGTGCAGCGCCTTCGCGTCGGCCGGGACGACGTGATCGCGCTCGCTATGCTGCCGGCACAGCGGCGGCGCCTCGGCGTCGAACGCATCCATGCCGGCGCAACCGGCCATGGCCGCCGGTTCGGCCGGCGTCGTTTCGGCCGGACAGACGTAGATCGCGAGCGCGACCTGCTGGAACAGCAGCGCCAGCAGCGCGAGTCAGGTCAGGTACGGCCGGGTGCGGCGGCGGAGTCCCGGGCGCCGGAACCTCATCGACGGGGCTTCCCGCAGGCGGTCGCATCGGCCCGGAGGCGAGTCGGCAGCGACGCGGCGATGGCGGGAACGGTAGGCATGCGCTGACGAGTGTAGCCGGTGCCGTGCTCCGGAGCGGCCACAAACACGATAAGTTCCCATACGCTGCCGCGAACGCGGCAGCGGCCGGCGCCGATCCGCGCCGGTCAGTCCGAAAAAACAGGGAACCCAGGGGAAAATGTCGCAACATCCACACTTTGAATCGTTCAAGGCGGCCTGGCGCGCGCGAGACTATGGGCGCGCATTGACGCATGTCGAGGCACTCGTCGCGGAGCATCCGCAGGCCGCATCGCTCCATTGGTATCGCGCGAACTGCCTCGAAAAACTCGACCGTCACGCCGAGGCGCTGGCCGCCGTCGAGCAGGTGCTCGTGCGCCAGCCCGATCATGCGGCGGCGCTCGTGAAACAGGTGCAGCTCGACTGGACCCGCGACACCGGCGAGGAATCCGACGACGAGCCGACGCCGGCGCAGCAGGCCGCGCTCGATCGCGCCGCGGCGGAACGGCAGCAGCGGCACATCGCGCAGCTGCAGCGTGCGTTCGCGATCGATCCGGCGATGGCGGAGGCATGCTTCGGCCTGTCGCAACTGCTGCGTCACGAGACCGACGGCGAAAACCCGGCGCGCGACGCCGAGGCCGATGCCTGGCTCGAACGGGCGATCGCGATGGAACCCGAGCGCGTCGAGTTCCTCGCCGCGCGCGCCGACCTGCATCGCATGCGCGCGCTGCTGCGTGCCGACGGCGCCCCCGACGACGTCTGCGTCGCGACGTTCAGCGGCATGCGATACCTGCGCGCGGAACTCGACGCGGCGCTCGCCGACTACGCACGCTGCGCGGAACTCGACGGAACGCATCGCTATTTCCTGCGCAGCGCATCGACGCTCCACGAGCTTGCGCGGTTCGACGAAGCACTGGCGGCCTACGACCGCGCCCTGGACCGACTGCCCGCGGACTCGCCGCATCGCGAGTACGTGCAGCAGATGCGCGCGCGCTCCGAAGGCAACGGCGCGGGCGAGCGCGACCAGATGGCCGCGCTGATCGAAGGGCTGATCGGTTCGGGCGACCGCACTCAGGCCGATGACGTGGCGGCAACCGCGCTGCTCGGCGCGGCCCGCGCGGTGCGCAAGGGCAGGCGTCTCGACGATGCGATTTCGGCGCGCGTGTCGGAATCGCCCGACGACCTGATCGCCGCGAACATCGCCGAGCAGATCCTCAACGTCGCCTACGAGAACCCGCCGGAACTCGTCGCCGTGGACGCCGCGACGTTTCCGGCCTACCAGCGCAGCTACGCGGCGCGGCAGAAGAAGGCGCTCGCGGCGGCCGGCCTGCATCACATCGCGGACGCCGAGGCGTCGGGCATGACGCGCACGCTCGGCACGCGCGTGCTGCTCGGACTCCATGCCGACGCCGCTGGCGAGATCTGCGCCGACACGTACGCGCTGAAGCCGAAGTGGCCGGGCGTCGTCGCGTTCGTGCTGATGCTGATCACGGGCAAATGGAAGGTTCAGACCATGACCGAGTGCATCACGCTTTTCGACGACGACGGCTATCTGATCACGCAGTACGAAAACGTCTCGCCGTTCCACTACGGCACCGCCGTCGACATCGAGCGCCATCCGCGCCGCACGAGCGTCGCCACGCTCGTCGCGCGGCATGCGCAGCGCGTGGCGGACTACAAGACGGCGCATTCGCGCGCGCGCGCGCTGCCGGTCGCGACGCTCGCGGACGTCGACGCGAACTGGCGCCGCGGCCAGACGATCAAACGCGCCTATCGGCGATCGGTCGGCTATGCGACCGAGACCGAGCTGCGCGGGATGCTCGGCGGCCACTACGGCCGCTTCGCCGACAAGGTCCGCGCCAAGCTCGCCGAGTTCGCGCCCGATCGCGAGGACGGCGTGCTCGAAGGCTGAAACGCGCGTCGTACGCGGTCCGGGCGTGCGGCGTCGGTGCGAGACGGAACGCGGTGCGTCCGTCTCGCCGTGCAACGCATCGGCGGAGGCGCCTCGACGCTGCGGTTCGCCTTCGGCTCGCTCCGACCGGCAGCGTCCGCAGGCGCCGCCGGCAGCACGCCGGCGGCGCACCTGCGCCATGCAACGGGAGCGACGTCCATGGGCAATCCGCAAGCCTATCAATTCGACCTGCCGGCAACCGGGCGTCCGCAGGACGTCGCGCTGCCCGAGTTCTGGTATCCGGGCATCCAGGCGTTCTGGGAGCGCAGCACGAGCAGCCGCATCTTCGACGCGATCCTCGGTGTGCGCGCGATCGTCATCCACGCGACGGCCGGCAGCAGTTCCGCCGGCGCGGTCAGCGTGATGCGCGACGGCAAGGCCTCGTTCCACTGGCTCGTGCCCGACGAGAACGAGCCGCAGCACGGCCAGCTCGTCTGGGCCTGTGCGCCCGAAGCGCGCGCGGCCTGGCACGTGCGCAATGCGGTCAGCCATCCGCAGGTCAACGGCGGCACCACGCGCGTGAACCACTGGTCGCTCGGCGTCGAGGTCGTCAATACGCAGGCCGGCGATCCGTTCTCCGCGTGGCAGGTCGCGATCACGGCGAACATCGTGCGCTACTGCTGGGCGAAGTATCCGAACCTGCGGCACGTGGTCTCGCACGCGCGGCTCGACCCGGCGCGGCGCAGCGATCCCGGCACTGCGTTTCCGTGGGAATCGTTCCGCCAGCAGGTGCTCGATGCCGCCACGAGCGGCGCGCTGCCGCCCTCGGTCGCGCATGCGGCCGACGCCGCGTCGGTCTCCGGCGGCGAGCACGCCTGTTGTCAGTAACGGCGTCTATTTTTGCGGCAGCGAATCGCAATCCGGTGACGGCATGACCGCGCCGGTGCGCCGGAACACCGTATGGCCATCGACGAGGCCGGCGCGTTGGTAGTGCGATACGACGTAGGCATGAACGAGCGCATGCGTGCGCGTGCTGTTGCGGTCCGCGCGTCCGTCGTAGGCGAAACCTTCGGCCCAGAACAGCAGCGCAGGCCGCTCGCGTTCGAGCTGTTCGACCGCCCGGCGCTGGCGGTTGACCGTATCGAAGAAGCCCGGCGCCAGGAACGGCAGGCCGCCCGCGAACGGCCGCTCTGCGAAATAGTGGAGTTGTGGTGTAAAGGGAAAAAAAGCGGTCGGATTCGCCGGTGCAAGACAGCGTCGCGCCACGGCCGCGACGCGGCCGATCGGGGTCGCGTCGACATGGCGCCGCGCGAACTCGGCTTTCGGCAGCGCGGCTGCGGCCCAGTTGCGTGCGGCCGTCGCAGGGCGCGACGGCGCGACCGCGCGGCCAGGCAACAGCAAGGCGGCGAACAGCAGCGGGAAGGCGAGCCGCAGCACGGAAGAGCGTATGCCGTCGCTGCCGCGGACGAGCACGACCGCGAGCGACACGAACGCCGGTGCAATGCCCTGGAACAGATGCGGCCAGTCGGCGCGGTGCGAACTCTGGACCAGGTTCACGAGCGCAAACAGATGCACCGCCAGCGCAAAGCGCTGCAGTCCGCGCGTGGCGTGAGGCGCGAGCCGGCATTGCAGCAGTCCGGTCAGCGGCACGCCGACGACGAACGCGAACGCCGCCGACAGCGTGATGTCGGTCCAGCTCAGTAGCGGATGCGGCAGACCGAGACCGCTGCCGACCGCGGAACCGACCTGTGCCCAGTCGGCGAAGAATCGGCCGAGATCGTGGTTCGCACCGACGAGCAGCAGCCACGGCAGCAGCGGTGCGAGCACGCCCGCGAACAGCTCGCCGGCCAGACGCCGGCGCGTGCCGGGTGCGCCGCTGCCGGTCGCGACGGCCACGAGGCCGGGCACGAGCGCGAACAGTCCGTAGTCCGGACGAAACAGCGCCGCGAACCCGATCGTCGCGCCGGTCCCGAACGCGGCCCGGCGCGATCCGGCCATGCACCAGCGCTGCGCCGCATAGAGGACGAGTATCGGACACAGCGCCGTCCAGTACTTGTGACCGGGCGGCAGGGCGAGCGCCGCGGCAGCGAGCAGCAGCGAGGCCATCGCCGTCGACGCGCCGACACGGCGCAGCACGACGAACAGAAGTACGAGGTAGACCGCGTGCCCGGCGCTGCGCGTCAGCAACTCCCCGAACAGGCCGCCACCGGCCAGCCACAGTCCGAACGCCGAGACCCAGTAGCGGCCCGGACCGTATGACGTCACATAGTCGACATGTGGCGATTGGGCGAAATGCAGCAGGTTCAGCGCACCGGCCAGCTGATGCCCGGTTTCGGCGCTGTTGACGAAATACGCGGGCTCCGGCGCGAGCAGGAACATCCAGACGGCCGCGGCGAGAAAAACGGCCAAGCATTCCGCAAGGGAGGGAGTGCGCCGTTCGGACGGTGGCGTCATGCCGGTGCCTTGATTCCTGAGGCCGCGAATCTTCGCTTCGCCACGCGGTAAGAGCAACCCGTTTGCGGGGCGGCCCGGGCTTCTCGTTCGAGGACACCCACCGTTTTCGAGGACACCCACCCACCTTCGAGGACACCCACCGAATCGCGGTCGTTTTCATTTTCGACGTTTTCGAGGACACCCACCGAATCGCGAGCGTTTTCGAGGACACCCACCGAATCGCCCGCTGCCGGCGCCGCCATCCGTCAGCGAACTCAATCTCGACAGACTCGGAAACCCGTTTCGACGGACCCGTTCGAGGACCGCCACCGAA
>CAMLLF010000021.1 GCA_946480705.1 uncultured Lysobacteraceae bacterium
TCTCGATTTCCTGATCGACGTGCTCGAAGAGGAATCGAGCACCGACCGCGACTACTACGTCGATCTCGACACGCTCGACTACCTCGCCGAGCGCGGTGCCGAAGCATCGCTGATGTCTGCGCTGCGTCATGCGCTCGGCGCGCGCGAGGAGATGGAGTTCCGCTGGGAAGCCGCGGGCTGATCGGCGCGAGCGACCGCGGCCTTCCGGCGTCGCGTGGAGCCGGAACATCTCCCGGAAATCGCGGATCGACCGGCAGGCGACCGTAGGCTGAGCGAAGCGAAGCCCAACCTACGGCGTTGATTGCCCGTGCAGGCGCGTCTTCAGCGCGTAACGATCGTTTCCAGCATCGCCACGCCGTCGTTCTTCGCCGTGACCGTGACCTCGGCGCTGTCGATGCGCTGCTCGTATACCTTGAACAGCTGCTTCTGCGTATCCATGTCGGCGCGCTGTTCTTCGGGAATCAGCGGTCCCATCACGTCGAACACGCCGCCGAGACGGCCGTACATCGCGCCGGTGAAATGCATGCGCAGGACGACCGGCTCGGCCGCCGCGGGTGCCGCCAGGTAGGCGCCGAGCGTCGCTTCTTCGCCGGCACCGGCCGATATCGCGAGCGCGCGGTCGTTCATCGCGAGAAACAGCGGCGGTACGCTCGCCGGCGCGATACCGGCCGGCAGCGCGACCGGCTTGCCGTCCGGCGCAAGTTTCAGATCCTTGAGCGTGGGCAGCGCGAGCTGCGCCATCGCAACGGCGCCCGCCGGATTGTTGAGCGCGACGACCAGCTTGCCGGCGATGTCGGGCTTGTCCACGCCGGAGGCAAAGTCGAGCTTGTTCAGGGTCACGCGCAGGCCGGACAGGTCGCTGGCCGGCGGCGGGATCGTCGTGTCGAGGCTCTGCTTCATCTTCGCGAAGCTCTCGTTGAGCGAGGCGAGGTCGGCGCAGGCATAGGGTTTTTCGACGACGGCCTTGGCCTGCTTGAGCCAGAACGTCTTCTGCTTCAGCACCGGCAGGGCCAGCGCGAAATCGACGAGGCCTTCGCTCTTCGTGCCCGTTCCCGGCGCGCCGCCGAGGCTTGCGGCGAATTCCGCGGCGAGCGCCGGCTCGATTTCGAGCTGCGCGTGGATCGTCATGCGCTTGGGCGCGAGTTCCGTATAGCCCAGCACGAAGCGCGGGAACTTCGCCGCGATCGCGCGCGTCTCGGCCTTGCAGGCCGCGTCCGCCGCCGGCAGCCCTTCGCCGTAGGTCGAGCCCACGAGCTCGCGCCGGATCGGATTGGTTTCGTCGCTGAGGAAATCGACCAGCCGGACCACATCGACATAGCCCGACGCATACGGCGTGTAGCCGTAGCGCTTGTTCAGCGTCGTGAGGTTCTCGACGTCGAACGCCTTGGCCGGACGCGTCAGGCCGAGCAGCTGCTTGCGCAGGTCTTCGCTCGCCTTGGCCGGCGCCAGCGTCATGACGAGGTGCTTGCCGGAGATCGCGATCAGCACCTGCATGTCTTCGGCGGTCAGCGCCCAGTGTTCGAGATCGCCGAGTTTCGCTTTCGGCAGCTGCGCGCCGGCCTTGGTCTCGATGCGGGCGATCGCGGCGCGCAGCGCGTCCGGATCGGCCAGTTGCAGCCGCGCTACCGGCAGCGCGCCGACGCCGTAGAGCGCGATGTGCGTGGAGCCCTTGATGCCGAGCTGTTCGGTCGTGCCGGCCTTGACGTGGGCCGACACCTCGTCGAGGACGGCGCGTGCGGCCTTGGTCGCGGCAGAACCCGCGCCGCCGGCGTCGGCATCCGTTTTCTCGACCTTGTCGAGCATGCGCTGATACATGCCGAGCGACAGCGGCCAGACTTCGCGCGTCATCGCCGACCACTCGTCGAGTACCGGCTGCGGCGTGGGTTCGAGATTCGCGAACACGAACGGCGTGTCGGCGGGCACGAAGGCCAGCGGCGAATCGGCATCGGGTTTCTTGCCGCAGGCGGCAAGCGCCAGCAGCAGGGCAAGCGGAACGACGCGGCGAGCGTAGGCGTACATGAGGGTTCCCCAGGGTTGACACACGGTGCGGGCACGAATGTCCGCTTGCACAACTATCACCGAAACGCGTGCCGGAACAAACTCCGAACTCAGGCGTCCAGCAGTTCCGCCAGCACGGCCATGCGCACGAACACGCCGTTGCTGACTTGTTCCAGAATGCACGATTGCGCGCCGTCGGCGACCGCGGACGCGATTTCGACTTCGCGGTTGATCGGGCCCGGGTGCATGACGAGGCAGTCGGGACGGGCGAGGCGCAGACGCCGCGCGTCGAGGCCGTAGCGGGCGTAGTAGGCCTGCTCGGACGGCACGTGCGCCTGCTCCATGCGCTCCTTCTGCAGGCGCAGCATGATGACGACGTCGACGCCGGCCAGCGCCGCGTCGAAATCCTCGACGAGTTCGCAGCCCGGCAGCTCGGCTTCCGACGGCAGCAGGTTCGCCGGTGCGCAGACGCGCAGCGTGCCGACGCCGAGCGCGCGCAGCGCGTGGAGATCGGAGCGCGCAACGCGCGAATGCAGGATGTCGCCGCAGATCAGCACGCGCAGCGCGCTGAAGTCCGGACGGTGGCGGCGGATCGTGTAGGCGTCGAGCAGCCCCTGCGTCGGATGCGCATTGCTGCCGTCGCCGGCGTTGACCACGCTCGCGTCGCCGCGCACGTGGCGCGCGAGGAATTCGGCCGTGCCGTTTTCCTTGTGCCGCACGACGAACGCGTCGCAGTGCATGGCTTCGAGCGTATGCAGCGTGTCGACGAGGCTTTCGCCCTTGCTCGTCGACGAACTCGCGATGTCGAAGTTGATGACGTCGGCGCCGAGGCGCTTGGCCGCGAGGTCGAATGAGGTGCGCGTGCGCGTGGAATTTTCGAAGAACAGGTTGACGACGGCGCGGCCCTGCAGCAGGTCGAGCTTGCGCCGGTCGCGCAGCCATTGTTCGCGCAGCACGTCGGCACGATCGAGCAGCCGCGTGATCTGTGCCGCGGACAGCGTGTCGAGACTGATCAGATGGCGCAGGCGGCGCGGCGTTTCGGGCAGTTCGGAAGACGTCATGAGGGATCGGCGAGCCAGGTTTCGGTAATCACTTCGGCGGCCACTGCGTCGATGTCGGCCGCATGCTTCTTCTTGGCGATGCCCGCCGCGCGCCGCTGCGCGAAGCGCCGTGCGGCCTCGATCGAGCTGCGGCGTTCGTCGACGAGGTGCAGCGGCAGGTCGCAGCGTTTGGCCAGCGCCGCGGCGAACGCGCGTGCGCCGCGGCTCGCGGGCTGTTCCGCGCCGTCGAGCGTCAGCGGCAGGCCGACGACGAGCGCCTCGGGCCGCCATTCGCGGATCCAGTGCTCGATGCGTTCCCAGTCCGGACCGTTGCCGCCGTTCGCGACGACGCCGAGCGGTCGCGCGGTGCCGGTCAGCCGGTTGCCGAGCGCGACACCGATCAGCCGGCTGCCGTAGTCGAAACCCATCACGTTCATGCAGTCAGGGCCGGCGCGCCGCGGCGCGCGTCACGCATGGCCGGCGTAGTCGGTGAGCTGCGCCATGCTGCTGACGCCGAGCAGCGCGGCGGCGGCATCCCAGCGTTCGCTCAGCGGCGTTTCGAACAGCAACTGCTCGCGCACAGAGACCGTGAGCCAGGCATTGTCGAGCAGTTCCTGTTCGAGCTGGCCCGGACTCCAGCCGGCGTAGCCGAGCGCGACGACGGCATGCTCGGGACCTTCGCCGGCGGCCATCGCAATGAGGATGTCGCGCGAGGTCGTCACCGAAATGCGGTCGGAGATGCGGAACGACGATTCCCAGCCGCCGCCGGGTGCATGCAGCACGAAACCGCGTTCGGGCTGCACCGGTCCGCCGATCAGCACCGGCGCGTCGTTGACCTCGCCGATCTCCGAGGAAAGATTCATCTGGGCGAGCACGTCGCCGAGGCGGTATTCCGAGAGGCGGTTGACGAGCAGTCCCATCGCGCCGTCTTCGTTGTGCTGGCAGACGAAGGTGACGCCCCGGGCAAAATTCGGATCGCGCATCGCCGGCATCGCGATGAGCAGCTGGTTGGACAGCGTGGCGAAGGAGCTCATGGGCGCGGATTGTAGCGGGATTCCACAGGAGGAACCGTAGGCGCAAGAAGCGGAGCGCACTGCGCCAGCCCACGTGGCGCATTGCGACGACATTCATGGCGCGCATTGCGCCGACACCTCGCGCCGGCGATGTTACCGGTTGCGCAGCACATCCCCGGGCAGGAACTGCCATGTGCGCGTGATGTACAGCTCGTCGATGTCCTCGCCGGTTTTCGGGATCGGCGGGAACGGCGCGGCGAGCTGCACGATGCGCTGCACCGCATCGTCGAGCAGCTTGTGGCCCGAGCCCTGGATCACGTCCATCCGCTTGACCGTGCCGTCCTTGTTCAGCGTGACGGTCAGCAGCACGTCGCCGTGGAGCTGCTGGCGGCGCGCCTCGTCGGGATAGTTCAGGTTGCCGATGCGTTCGATGCGCGCGGCCCAGCCGGCCAGATACGACGCGTACGCATATTCCTTGGTATTGGCCGACAGGAACTTCTTCTTCGGGCGCTTCGCGTAGAGTTCTCGCTGGCGCTGGTATTCCTGCGACAGTTGCGCCATCTCGGCGTTCTTCTCGACGAGTTCCTGCGCCGGCGGCTTGGGCAGGGACGGCGATTCGGGCGTCTCGCGCGCGGTCGTCACGGCGAAGTCCGCTTTTTTCTGGGTCAGTACTTCGGCCGGAGCGTCCGGCGTCGGTCGCGGCGCGCCGGCTTCGAGCGGCCGCGGCGCGACGCCGGGTGTCGGTTTGGGCAGCGGGCTCGACAGTGGATCGGCCGGACGCCGCGACTCGTCGCGATCCCCGCCGCCCGAGTTGTTGCTCTGGGCGAGAAAGTCGGCCTTCTCCGGTTTTTCCTTGTTCGTCGCCTGGATCAGGATCACGTCGAGCGCCGGCAGGTGCGAAGCCGGCGTCGCATACGTGAAAGTAATGCCGAGAATGACCACGGCGTGTGCGATCAGCGAGAACAGCAGGGTCACGCCGAAGCGGTCGGCGCCGGACGCGGGTCGGGTCGTGCTCACGCGAGTTTGCTTTCGATGCAGTCGAACAGGGTGCCCGCGATGTTAAGCCCGAACTGGGCGTCCAGTTCGCGGATGCAGGTCGGAGATGTGACATTGATCTCGGTCAGCCAGTCGCCGATGACGTCCAGGCCGACGAAGATCATGCCCCGGCGCTTGAGTTCCGGGCCGACCCGGGCCGCGATCCAGCGGTCGCGCTCGCTCAGCGGGCGTCCCTCGCCGCGGCCGCCGGCCGCGAGGTTGCCGCGGAAGTCGTCGCCCTGCGGGATGCGCGCGAGCGCGTAGGGCACGGGTTCGCCGTCGATCAGCAGGATGCGCTTGTCGCCGGCGGCGATCTCGGGCACGTATTTCTGTGCGAGCGCGAACGCGCGGCCGTTGACGGTCAGCGTTTCGAGGATCGAATTCAGGTTCGGATCGTTGTGATGCGAGCGGAAGATGCCGCGGCCGCCCATGCCGTCGAGCGGCTTGAGTACGACCTGGCCGTGCTCCGCCACGAAGCGACGCAATTCGGCGCGATCGCGCGCGACGAGCGTCGGCGCGCAGCAGTCGGCAAACGACTGGGTATAAAGCTTTTCGTTCATGTCGCGCAGGCCGCGCGGGTCGTTCACGATCAGCGTGCCGGCGTTGCCGGCGAGTTCGAGCACCATCGTGTCGTAGACGAACTGCGGATCGACCGGCGGATCCTTGCGCGCGAGCACGAGCTGAACCGAGCTCAGCGGCTGCCATTGCGCGTCTTCGAGCGAGAACCAGTCGTGGGGATCGTCGCGGACCGCCAGCGGTGCAAGCCGTGCCCAGGCTTCGCCGGCGCGGATCGCGAGGTCGCCCTGGGTGCAGTAGCGCAGTTGCCAGCCGCGGCGCTGCGCTTCGACCAGCATGGCCAGGGTCGAGTCCTTTTTGGGCGTGATCGTGGCGATGGGATCCATCAGCACGGCGAGAATGCGGGCCATGCACGCGATTCCTGGCGGGAGGGGAAGGCGCCGATGATGCCCGTGCAGGTGCCATCTGTACTAGCATCGCGCTAGACTTCCGAAACCGCGCCGGGAGCGTCGCCGGAACGAGGTTCCTAAGCGACGGCAGCAACTTAGGCGATTAACTTGACAGGTTTGCTGACTAGCGGTTAAACAGCGACAAAGCCCCGTCACGACGCCTCCGTGCAGCGTTCTGGCGAAGCGGCAAAGCGACGTCGCAGTGGAAATGGCAAGACTCGTGCATGGGGATTCCCCCGTGCCACAGACTCAGGTGGCTTGGAGGGTACGTGGAAGACGCGACGAAATCGGGCAGTCTGAGCGGCATGAAAGTGATGGTCATCGACGATTCGAAGACCATTCGTCGCACGGCCGAGACGCTGCTCAAGAAGGAAGGCGCCGACGTCGTCACCGCGACCGACGGCTTCGAGGCGCTGGCGAAGATCTCCGATCACCAGCCGCACATCATTTTTGTCGACATCATGATGCCGCGCCTCGACGGATATCAGACCTGCGCGCTCATCAAGAACAATCAAATGTTCAAGAGCACGCCGGTCATCATGCTGTCGTCCAAGGACGGTCTGTTCGACAAGGCCCGGGGCCGCATCGTCGGCTCGGAACAGTATTTGACGAAACCGTTTACCCGAGAAGAGCTGCTCGGCGCCATCCGGCGTCATGTAGATCTCAAAGCGTGATGCGACTGCGGTAGCTTGGGGTAACGCCATAGCGCTCACAGGGGGAAGCGATGGCTCATATTTTGATAATCGACGACTCGCCGACCGATATCCGCGTCTTCACGACGCTGCTGGAGAAGGCGGGTCATCGCGTCAGCAGCGCGGGGAATGCCGAGGACGGCATCGTCGCGGTGAAGCGCGAGCGGCCTGATCTCGTCATCATGGACGTCATCATGCCGGGCATGAACGGCTTCCAGGCGACTCGCACGTTGAGCCGCGACGAAGCGACGGCGCACATTCCGATCCTCATCGTGACGACGAAGTCGATGGAGACGGACCGCGTCTGGGGCCTGCGCCAGGGGGCGAAGGACTTCGTGACCAAGCCCGTGAGCGAGAAGGAACTGCTCGCCCGCATCCAAACCCTGTTGCCGAGTTGAGCGTCCCCTCCATGTCTGCAACGACCGACACGCTGCAACTGACTCCGTTCGAAGTGCTCGCCGACTACGAGCGCCGCAGTCTTGCGCACATTGCAGGCATGCCCGAGGAAGTCGAGGCTTCCGGGCTCTGGCGCGGCATCGGTTTCCGCGTCGGCACGCGCTACCTGGTCTCGAGCATTGCCGAAGTCAACGAAATCCTGACGTTCCCGCAGCTGACCGTCGTGCCGGGCACGCGGCCCTGGCTGCTCGGCGTCGCCAACGTACGCGGCAACCTCGTGCCCATCGTCGATCTGCGCAATTTCGTCGAAGCCGAACGCAGCACGCTCGTCGATTCGAGCCGCGTACTCATCATTCGCCAGCACGGCGGCAGCGTAGGTCTGCTCGTCGACGAAGTGCTGGGGCAACGCAATTTCTCCGACGAACAACGGGCTGAGGCCGAAGAGGAATCGGATGCGCGCTACGGCCGCTTCGTTCCGGAGCGCTATCAGCTCGGGGATGTGTTCTGGGGGCTGTTCAGCATGGCCGCGTTGGTCCGCACTCCGGAATTCCTGCAAGCATCGGCGTGATCCCGCGCGCGTCCAGCCACACGACGCGGGGCGAACTCATTGGCTGTTGAGGTGAAGGCATGAGCACAACATCGGGGGCCGTCAAGGAGCGTGCGTCAGGCACGAACACTTGGCTGATCATTCTTCTGCTGCTGGCACTCGCCGTGGCCGCGGTCGACTTCTTCCTGCTCAACAAGAAGAACAACGACGACCGCAAAGCCGTCGCGCTGACCACGCAGATCCAGGTGTTGTCGCAGTCGATCGCGAAGTACGCATCGGAGTCCGCGGGCGGCAACATCGACGCCTTCAAGGAGCTCGAGGCGACGCGCAACAACATCGACAAGTACATCCAGGCGCTCAACAGCGGCGCGGATGCGGTCGGTCTGGTCGACACCAACTCCAAAGGCATGCCGGGCTACGCCGACGAGCAGATCGTCGCGAAACAGCTGCAGGAACTCGGCCGCGCCTGGGCCTCGCTCAACACGAACGCGACGAAGATTCTCGGCAACAAGGAGCTCGTGCTCAGCTCCGCGGCGACCGCGACCGACTTCTCCGGCCAGATCCCGATCCTCAACTCGCGCATGGACGAGGTGGTCAACATCCTGACCAACCGCAGCGGCACGACGCAGCAGGTGCAGATCTCGATGCGCCAGATGCTGCTTGCCGACCGCATGATCCGCCGCGTGCAGGAAATCCTGCTCGGCGGCCAGGGCGCCCAGTCCGCCGCCGACGGCTTCTCGCGCGACGCGCGACTCTACGGCGCGGTCCTCAACGGCCTGATCAACGGTTCTCCCGACTTCAACATCAAGGCGCTCGACAACGCCAACGGCCGCGAAATCCTGACCGACATCTACGCAAAGTGGACCGGCATGGCCGAACCGGTGCAGAAGATCCTCGATTCCGCGTCGAGCCTGCAGGAAGTCAAGGAAGCCGCCGACAACATCTTCCCGGAATCGCAGACGCTGCTGCTGCGCGCGAACGACGTCGCGATCAAGGTCGGCGAACTCGCCAACTCGCGCTGGTTCCCGAACGTCTGGTGGGGCCTCGCCGCCGCCGCGATCGCCGCCGCACTGCTCGTCGTCCTGCTGATCGCCCAGGCGCGCGACCAGCGCCGCCGCTATTCGGTCACCGCCGAACTGAACCAGCGCAACCAGGAAGCCATTCTGCGGCTGCTCGACGAAATGGGATCGCTCGCGGAAGGCGACCTCACCGTCAAGGCGACCGTTACCGAGGACATCACCGGCGCGATCGCCGACTCGGTCAACTTCGCGGTCGAAGCGCTGCGCTCTCTCGTCACCACGATCAACGAAACCGCCGTGCAGGTGTCCGCCGCCGCGCAGGAAACGCAGGCGACCGCCATGCACCTCGCCGAAGCGGCGGAACATCAGGCGCAGCAGATCACCTCGGCCTCGGCGGCGATCAATGAAATCGCGGTGTCGATCGACGAAGTGTCGAAGAACTCCGCCGAATCGGCGGACGTCGCACAGCGCTCGGTGCAGATCGCGTCCAAGGGCGCGGCGATCGTGCGCCAGACGATTCAGGGCATGGACTCGATCCGCGACCAGATCCAGGAGACCTCCAAGCGAATCAAGCGCCTCGGCGAGTCGTCGCAGGAAATCGGATCGATCGTCGAACTGATCAACGACATCGCGGAACAGACGAACATCCTCGCGCTGAACGCGGCCATCCAGGCAGCGTCGGCGGGTGAAGCGGGCCGCGGCTTCGCGGTCGTCGCCGACGAAGTGCAGCGACTCGCAGAACGCGCGTCGAACGCGACGAAGCGAATCGAAACGCTGGTCCAGACGATTCAGTCGGACACGAACGAAGCGGTCAGCTCGATGGAGCAGACGACCGCGGAAGTGGTGGCCGGTGCACGACTGGCCGAGGACGCAGGCCTGGCGCTGGGCGAGATCGAAAAGGTCTCGAACGACCTCGCCGACCTCATTCAGAACATCTCCGAGGCGGCGCGTCAGCAGTCCGCCGCGGCGACGAACATCTCGGCCACGATGAACGTGATTCAGGAAATTACGACGCAGACCTCGCTCGGTGCGAGCCAGACGGCCGAGTCGATCGGCAACCTGGCCCAGCTCGCTGCGGACCTGCGACGCTCGGTGGCGGACTTCAAGCTGCCGACCTGACGTCGGCAGCTTGATCTACGGATGAGGTGAATCGGCGCGCATGGCCCTCGCGATAGGCAATTGGTCGGCGCTCTCTGCCCTCCCGGGCATGGATGACGCCGAGTTCGCGCGCTGGGCGGACATGCTCGAACGGCGGACGGGCGTCGTCGTGCCGCCGGCGAGGAAGCCCTTCCTCGTCACCGCCGTGCGCGGTCGCATGCGCGAGACCGGCCACGAACGCTTCGACGACTACTACCGCGATCTGCACAAGGTGCCCGAAGGCGCGATCGAATGGACCACGCTGGTCGACCGGCTCACGGTCCACGAGACGCACTTCTTCCGGCACCAGCCCTCGTTCGACCTGATCGCCAACGAATGGCTGCCGCGCCTCGTCAAGAGCGGCAGCCAGGACGCGCTGCACGCCTGGAGCGTGGGCTGCTCGACCGGCGAGGAGGCGTACACGCTCGCGATGGTGCTCGACCGTCACATCAGCGCGGTCGTCGACGCGCGCGTGTACTTCGGTGTAACGGCGACCGACGTAAGCCAGCCGGCGCTGTCGGTCGGCCGGTCCGGACTGTATCCGCGCACGAAGTTCAGCGAGATTCCGCCGGACTACCGCGAACGCTATGCCGAGGAAATCGACGCCGATTCGTTCCAGATCCGCGAGTCGCTGCGCAAGCGCGTCGGGTTCGCCCAGTTCAACCTGCTCGACGTGGCGCGCGCGCCGCTGAAGCGGCTGGATTTGATTTTTTGCCAAAATGTATTGATTTACTTTGCACGGGATCGTCGGCGCGAGCTGCTCGGCGCGCTGGCGGGATTGCTCAAGCCCGGCGGCCTGCTGGTGCTGGGCGCCGGTGAGGTCACGAACTTCGCGCATCCCACGTTGAGCCGCGTGCCGCATCGGCAGGCGCTCGCCTTCCTGCGCAACCGCTGAGAGAAAAGCGCATGAGACTGCAAGACGACATCGACTTCACCACGCTCAACTGGGTCAAGCAGGAGCTGGACGAGACCCTGAAGCAGGCGCGCCAGGCGCTGGAGGCGTATGTCGACGATCCCGCCGACTCGAGCCTCATGCGCTTCTGCGCGACCTACCTGCATCAGGTGCAGGGCACGCTGCGCATGGTCGAGCTGTACGGCGCCTCGATGGTCGTTGAGGAAATGGAACGTCTCGCGCAGACGCTGCTCGACGGCGAGATCCGCCAGAAGGAAGAAGCCTATTCGGTGCTGATGCGCGGCATCGTGCAGCTGCCCGACTATCTCGAGCGTCTGCAGAGCGGCCACAAGGACATTCCGATCGTCCTGCTGCCGCTGCTCAACGACCTGCGCGCGGTGCGCGGCGAGGAACTGTTCTCCGAGAGCGTGCTGTTCTCGCCCGACCTGACGCTGCCGCTGCCGGCGAGCGCGAACGGCGCCGCGCAGCCGATGAACGAGGGCGAGCTCAAGCTGACCGCCGGGCGCCTGCGCACCGCATATCAGGTCTCGTTGCTGAAATTCCTGCGCGCTGCCGATCCGCGCCTGGAAACCGACAAGCTCATCGATCTGCTCGGCCGCATTCAGTCGATCAGCCACGCCGTCGAACCGCGCCGCGTCTGGTGGATCGGCACGTCCGTGCTCGAAGGCGTCGGCGCCGGCGCGATCGAAGCCAGCCCCGCGGTGAAGCTGCTGTTCGGCAAGGTCGACCGCGAGATCAAGCGCCTCGTCGATGCAGGCGAGGCCGCGTTCCAGGCCGCACCGCCGCGCGAACTGCTGAAGAACCTGCTGTATTACGTCGCGCACGCGAACGGCAGCTCGCCGCGCCTGGCCGAAGTCCGCCAGGCGTTCAAGCTGCAGTCGCTGCTGCCGAGCGAGAAGGAACTCGAACACGCGAAGGGCTCGATCTCGGGTCACAACCGCGCGCTGCTCGACACCGTTTCGCTCGCGATCAAGGACGACCTGCTGCGCGTCAAGGAAGCGCTCGACATCTTCCTGCGCGCGCAGGGCAACGATCCGTCCGAACTCATGGCCCAGGTCGACGTGCTCGACCGCGTCGGCGACACGCTCGGCATGCTCGGTCTCGGCGTGCCGCGGCGCGTCGTCGTCGAGCAGCGCAGCATCGTCGAGGAAATCGCCAACAAGACCCGCACGCCCGACGAGAGCACCTTGCTCGACGTCGCCGGCGCGCTGCTCTACGTCGAGGCCTCGCTCGACGACCACATCGACCGTCTCGGCGCCGACACGCCGGAGGACACCGGCAGCGGCGGCATGGAACTGCCGAAGGCCGAAGTGCGCAAGATCCTCGACGCGCTGATGAAGGAAGCGACGACGAATCTCGTGCAGGCGAAGAACGACATCGTCGCGTTCATCGAGTCGCCGTGGGATCACGCCAAGGTCGAACAGATTCCGCGCCTGCTCGAGGAAGTCTCGGGTGCGCTGCGCATGCTCGACCTGCACAAGCCGTCGGAACTCATGCACGGCCTCGTGCGGTTCATCGAGGTCGAACTGCTGCGCTGGCGCCGCGTGCCGACGGCCGAGCAGATGGACAAGCTTGCCGACACCATCGCGTCGATCGAGTACTACCTCGAAGCGACCCGCGACCAGCGCGCGGGCCGCGAAAAGATCCTCGACGTCACGCGCGAGAGCCTCGAGGCGCTCGGCTACTGGCCGTTGCCGCGACGGCGGCTGTCGACGCGCCGCGCGCCGAGCGCGGCGACAGCGCGCCGATGCGCGCGACCGACGAAGCGCCCGCGACGCCGATCGCGCCGGTCGAGGCGCGCGCGGCCGATCTGTCGATCGGCCAGTTCGTTTCGTTCGCCGAAACGCTGCCCGAAGGCCGCCATCCCGGCATGCGCGGCGAGATCGAATTCGCGCCGACCGCGCCGGACCTGCCGAGCGTCGAGATGGATCTCGGCGGCGACGTCGACGACTTCGTCGCGCGTCTGGGCCAGCCCGAGGCCGAACCGGTCCGCGAAGACCTCGGATTTGCCGAGCCGGAGCCCGAACCGTCGCATGAACTCGAAGTCGCAGTCGAGATCGCGCCGGGCGGCGGACTCGAAGCGCTCGTCGTCGGCGAACCTGCGTTGCCGCCGGAATCCGCACAGGATCTGACCGGCCTGCGCTTCACTGAAACCGAGCCGACCCAGCCGCCGCAGGCTCCGCCCGCGCCGGTCGTGGTCGCGCCGCCGGCACCGCGCTTCCGCACGATCGAGATCGAAGAGGAAATCGAAGAAGAAGTCGAAGACGCCCCCGGTACGCCGGCCGCCGCCGACGCGAGCTTCCAGGCCGTCGCCTCCGACGACATCGACGAGGAAATCCGCGAAGTCTTCGTCGAGGAAGTGCAGGAGGAAATCGACAACCTCAACCGCCACATGCCGGTGTGGAAGGCCGACCTGAACGACTTCGAGCGCCTGAAGCCCGTGCGCCGCTCGTTCCACACGCTGAAGGGTTCCGGCCGTCTCGTCGGCGCGATGGCGCTCGGCGAGTTCAGCTGGAAAGTCGAGAACATGCTCAACCGCGTGCTCGACAAGACCATCCTGCCGAACGTGCCGGTCGTGACCATCGTCGACCAGGCCGTCGCGGCGCTGCCGGAACTGCTTGCGGCACTGCGCGGCGAAGGCGCGCCGACGTCGGACATCGCCGGCATCATGGCCGTCACCGACAAGCTCGCCGCCGGCGAAGAAGCCTGGCTCGCGCCGGCCCGCAAGCGCACGAAAATCGTCAAGCGCAAGATCAAGCGCCTCGTCGAGGTGCCGGTCGAGCCCGAACCCGTCGTCGCGGCCGCGCCGGTCGCGCCGGCGCCGGTCGAGCTCACGCGCACGCTCGACATCGATCGCGAGATCGTCTCCGAACCCGCCGTCGACGAAAGCGCCGCCGGGCTGCCCGCCGTCGGTCCGCTGCCGAACATCGACCCGGTGCTGTTCGACATCCTGCGCAGCGAAGTCAGCCAGCATCTGGCCGTCATCGACGGCTTCGTCGACAGCTCGTCGCAGAAACCGCAGGTCGCGACCGATACGCTGCTGCGCTCCGTGCACACGCTGCACGGCGCGATCGCGATGGTCGACATCCCGGTCATCAGCCACGTGCTCGCGCCGCTCGAGGGCTATATCAAGCGCCTGCGCGCGCGCGAAGCCGCGCCGGAGCCGTCGGGTCTCGCCGCGCTGCGCGACGCGAGCGACCTCGTGCGTCACGTCATGGAGTCGCTCGAACGCGGCCAGCTCGAGATGCCTGAGTCCGAAGCGCTGATCGAGCGCATCGTCGCGCTGCGCGACGACCTGCCCGAGCCCGAACTCGCGCACATGCTCTACGTCCCGCACGACGAGGACGACGCGGTCGAGACGGCCGCTGCCGTGGCGAACGACGTTGCAGCGAACGAAGCGGCCGACGCGGCCGCGATCGAAACCATCGAACTCGCCGCCGAGCCCGAAGCCGCGATCGAACTCGCGACGTCCGCTGCCGAGAGCGGCTTCAGCTTCGATCTGCGCGAGCCGGAACAGGCCGACGCGACGCTCGACGAACTCAGCTTCGCGCTCGACGGCAGCTTCGCGCGGATCGTCTCGCCGCAGGACATCGAGGCCGCCGAATCGCGCGCGGCGACGCTCGGCGCACGTGCGCAGGCCGCAGCGGCGAACATCCGCGGCGCTGAGGCGGCGCTGCGATTCGCACGGGTGAACCTGG
>CAMLLF010000022.1 GCA_946480705.1 uncultured Lysobacteraceae bacterium
TGAAGCTGCGCGAGCAGATGCAGGTCGAGCTGTACGGCATCCAGCGCCAGCTCGTCCACGTGCTCGACGAGCTGCGCAGCGAACGCGCGCCCGGCGGTTTCCTCGCGCCGCGCCTGCGCGACCTCGCCGAACGCTGGGCGCGCATCAGCGGACTGCAGCGCGAGTTCGATCTCGACGACTCCATCCTCGACCATGCCGTCCACGGCGAAGCGCTGCTGCGCATCGCCGAGGAGGCGCTGGCCAACGTGCTGCGGCACAGCCGCGCGACGCGAGTCTCAATCCGCCTCCATCGCAAGGACGAACAGATTGCGCTGTCCATCGCGGATAATGGGATTGGCGGTGCCGACAGCAGCAGCGGCATGGGCCTCGCGAACATGCGCTCCCGCGCCGAGGGTCTGCCCGGCGGCCAGTTCGAATTGATCAGCTCGCCCGGTCAAGGGACCGAGGTGCGGGTTCGCTGCAACTACGGAGCGCGACAGCAATGAATCAACCGATCCGCGTCATCATCGCCGACGACCACGTGCTGGTTCGGCAGGGTATACGTGCGTTCCTCGACACCTGCGAAGACCTCACGATCGTCGGCGAGGCGGACAGCGCCGAGTCGGCTGCCGCGGTCTGCCGCGAACTGTCCCCCGACGTCGCGCTGATCGACCTCGTCATGCCGGGCGGCGGCGTCGAGGCCACGCGGCTGATCCGCACCGCCTGCCCGGCCACGCAGGTGCTGATCCTGACGAGCTACGAGGACGACGCGCAGATCGTGCACGCCGTACAGGCCGGCGCCCTGTCGTATCTGCTCAAGGACACCGATGCGGACTCGCTGGCCGATGCCGTGCGGCGCACCGCGCGCGGGGAGTCGATCCTGCATCCGCGCATCGCGACGCGTCTGGTCCAGGCCGTGCGCGCGCCCGCGCCGGATCCGACGCCGAGCGCACTCGACCGCCTGAGCCTGCGCGAACGCGAAGTGCTCGAACTCATGGCCGACGGCCTCTCGAACCAGATCATCGCCACGCGCATGGGCATCGGCGAGAAGACCGTGAAGACCCACGTCAGCAACGTACTCGCGAAGCTCGAACTGCAGGACCGCACGCAAGCCGCGGTCTACGCGTGGCGCGCCGGCGTCAAGCGCTGACAAGCTACTGACGCGCGATGCCGGCGGCGCGCCGGCGTCGCCGCTCAGCGCCCGCGCAGCCGCGGCACGAAACGCGACAGCAGCACCATCCACAACGCACCGACCGCCCAGCCGGCGAGCACGTCGCTGGGCCAGTGCACGCCGAGATAGATGCGGCTGCAACCGACCGCCGCGGCGACGATCCAGGCCACGAGCAGCAGATAGTCGCGCACGCGCCGGCTTTCGAAATCCGCGGCGAGCAGCATCGCGAACGTGACCCAGGCGACCGTCGCCATCAGCGTGTGGCCGCTCGGGAAACTCGCGCTGTAGATTTCCGCCTCGTGCGACACGAGATCGGGCCGCGGCCGCGAAACGAGCAGCTTCGCCACTGCGCTGACGACCTGCGCGCCGGCGACGCTGAAGGCGAGGATCGCGACATCGCGCCGGCGCTGCTGCAGCCAGAGATAGCCGGCCAGCAGCAGGCTCGCGCCGACGACGACGCCGATGCCGCCGAGGCCGGTCATGTCGCGCATCACGTCCTCGAACCAGTTCGGCCCGATCGGATCCTTCGCGCTCGCATCGCGCAGCAGCAGCATGAGCTGCCTGTCGATCGTGTGCGCGCCGCCGTCGGCGAACAGCGAGGACACCGCGAATGCCAGCAGCGCCGCCGCGGCGATGCCGATGACGAGCCGCCGCGGCCAGCGCCGCTCGCCGGCCGCAGGTGCCGACGAAGCCGGCCCGGTCACGGCCGGGCTCCGCAGGCGGAGCAGCGAAGTCCGCGCATCAGCAGCAGCCGTGGTCGCCGTGATGCGTGTGCGCCGCGCTCGCGGCCACGCCCATGGTCAGGCCGGCCTGGCTCGCGACGAAGTGGTCGGCCATGACCTTCGCGACGCACATGGTCACGCGCTTGCCGGTCGGGATGTGCAGGAATTCGTTCGGGCCATGGGCGTTCGAATGCGGTCCGAGCACGCCCGTGATCAGGAACTGCGCGCCCGGAAACTTCTCGCCGAGCATGCCCATGAACGGAATCGTGCCGCCCTCGCCCATGTAGGCCGGTTCGGGGCCGAAGAACGCGACCGACGCATCGGCGACGGATTTTTCGAGCCACTCCGACAACTGCGGCGCGTTCCAGCCGGTCGATGCCTTCTCGAGATCGAACGTGACTTCGCAGCCGTAAGGCGGATCGCGCTCCAGCAGCGTTTTCAGGAATTCGCCGGCACTCGCGCCGTCGCGCGTCGGCGGCAGGCGCAGGCTCAGCTTCACCGCCGTGAACGGACGCAGCACGTTGCCCGCGGAATCGAGCGGCGGCATGCCGCCGATGCCGGTCACCGACAGGGCCGGACGCCAGGTACGATTGAGCACGAGCTCGGCGAGGTCGTCGTTCATCGGACGCATGCCGTCCACGAAGGGAAACTTGGAAAACACCGCATCGCCGAGCACCTGCGCCGAGCGCTTCGCCTGCTCGATGCGCTGCGCCGGAATTTCGACGAACAGTTCCGGCGCGCGGACCTTGCCGGTGGTTTCGTCCTCGAGCCGGTCGAGCAGCTGGCGCAGGATGCGGAAGCTCGACGCGACGACGCCGGAAGCATCGCCGGAGTGCACGCCTTCCTCGAGCACCTTGACCGTCAGGTTGCCGCCGGTCAGGCCGCGCAGGCTCGTCGTCAGCCAGAGCTGGTCGTAGTTGCCGCAGCCCGAATCGAGGCAGACCACGAGCGACGGCTTGCCGATGCGATCGGCGAGATGATCGACGTAGAACGGCAGATCGTAGCTTCCGGACTCCTCGCAGGCTTCGATCATCACGACGCAGCGCGCGTGCGGGATGCCCTGCTCCTGCAGCGCGAGGATCGCCGCAAGCGAGCCGAAGATCGCATAGCCGTCGTCCGCGCCGCCGCGGCCGTAGAGCTTGTCGCCCTTGATGACCGGCTTCCACGGGCCAAGGTCGTCGGCCCAGCCGGTCATCTCCGGCTGCTTGTCGAGATGGCCGTAGAGCACGACGCAGTCGTCGTTGCTGCCGGGGATGTCGATGAAGATCAGCGGCGTGCGTCCCGGCAGGCGCACGACGTCCACCTGCATGCCCGCGATCGGCTGCTGGCGCGCCCAGCCGGCCATCAGGTCGACGGCCTGGTCCATATAGCCATGCGCCGCCCAGTCGGCGTCGAACATCGGCGACTTGTTCGGAATGCGGATGTAGTCGACGAGGCGCGGAACGATCTCGTCGTCCCATTTGGCCGCCACGAAGGCGCGCAATTGTTCGGTGTTCATCGGGTTTCCCGGAGAGCGGCAACAAAGCGCGGATGTTACCCCGGCGGCCGCTCCGCAACGAGTTGTCGCGCCTGCGCATTTCCGCGCGGACTACGCCCGGCTGCGATTTTTCCGAGCAGCCGCGACGGCGGTTGCGCAGGGTTTTGCGCGGCAATCCACCGACGAAGCGGAAGCGGCGACTGCCTATCGTGACACCTGTCGAGGCCACTCCGGCACGACTCATCCACCACCCAACAGGAGCATTCCCATGAACCGTTTCATCCAGGCCCTCGCCCTCTCGCTCGCCTTCTGCTTCCCGGCATTCGCCGCGCAGCCGGTCAACGTCAACACGGCCGATGCCGGCACGATCGCGTCGAATCTCAAGGGCGTAGGCCAGAGCAAGGCCGAGGCGATCGTCGCGTATCGCGAGAAGAACGGCGCGTTCAAGTCCGTCGACGATCTCGCAAAGGTCAAGGGCATCGGCGAAAAGACCGTCGCGGCAAACCGCGAGCTGATTCTCGTCGAAGGCGGCAGCGTCAAGGCCAAGCCGGCCGCCAACGGTTCCGGCGGCTGATCCGCCTAGCGGCAGCGTCGCCGGATGCGGCGCTGCCGGCCGGTCAGGCGGGAGCGGATGTGCGCAGCAGGGATCGCATCGCAGGGATGCTCCTCGGCAGGGATGCCGCAGCGGTCCTCACTCTTCGCCGCCCGTTCCCGCCCTCTGCCCGCGCAGCAACTGGCGCAGGAACGGCACGGTCACGCGACGCTTGGCCGCGAGCGATGCGCGGTCGACCTGGTCGAGCAGCGCGCCGAGACTGCCGAGATCTCGCGCGTAGTGCGTGAACAGGAAATCGAGCACCGCCTCGTCGAGCGCGATGCCGCGCGTCTCGGCACGCTCGCGCAGCACCTCGCGGCGCTGCGCATCGTCCAGCGGACGCAGCGCGGCCTGCGTGCAGCTCGACAGGCGCGACACGAGATCGGGCAACGCGATGCCGATCTGCGCCGGCGGAGCCGATGCGACGAACACGAGACAGCTGCCTTCGGCGCGGCAGCGGTTGTAGAGATCGAACAGCGCGTGCTCGGCGGCGCCGATGCCGGCGATCGCGTCGACATCATCGAGTACGAGCAGATCGCTGCCGCCGAAGCCGCGGATCGCGTCGTCCTGCGCGCTCGCGAGCGCCGCGAGCGGCAGGTATTGCGCGCTGAACCCCGCGGCGCTCGCAGCCTGGCACGCAGCCATCAGCAGATGCGTGCGGCCGCTGCCTTCGGGGCCGTGCAGAAACACCCAGGCCGACTCGGTTCCCGCCGCGATGCGCTGCAGCAGGTCGACGGCAGCCGCATTGGCGCCGGTGAAAAACGTTTCGAATCGCTGCTGCGCGGGCCAGCGCCAGCCCAAGGGCAATTGCTGCACGTCAGCCTGCCGGGGGCTTGCCGCTGTCAATCGCAGACGCAGCGACGGCGAGCGGCGGCTCGACCGGCGCGAGTTCGCTCGCCGCGACGACGCTGCCGTGCGACACGACGACGACCGGCGACGCGGCGGCGTCAGGCACCGGCTCCGCCGGCTGATACAAGTGGCTCGCAGTGTAGCGTTCATGCACGTAGCGCAGCAGCACCATCACGACGGCGGCGGCGGGCAGCGCGAGCAGTACGCCGAGAAAGCCGAACAGTTCGCCGCCGGCCAGCACCGCGAAGATGACCGCAACCGGGTGCAGGCCGATCTTGTCGCCGACGAGCTTGGGCACGAGCACATAGCCTTCGATGGTCTGGCCGACGCCGAACACGGCGAGCACCATGAACACGTGCGCCCAGTCCTGGTACTGCACGACCGCCGCGATCAGCGCCATGCCGAGGCCGACGATTGCGCCGAGGTAAGGCACGAAGCTGATGAGTCCCGCGATCATGCCGATCAGCGGACCCACATCGATGCCGACGAGCCAGAGTCCCACGGCGTACAGCGTGCCGAGCGACAGCATCACGCTGAGCTGGCCGCGCAGGAACGCACCGAGCACTTCGTCGGATTCGCGCGCGAGCCGGCTGATCGTCGGCTCGATCTGACGCGGCAGCAGTTCGTTGACACGCGTGACGAGGAGATCCCAGTCGCGCAGCAGATAGAACGTGACGACCGGAATCAGGACGAGCTGCGCGATCCAGCCGAGCACCGTGAGGCCCGAGGACGACACTTTCGCGAGCACGCGCGTCGCGATGCCGCCGGCTTCGCGCCAGTGCCCCTTCAACATCTCGATGAGCTTGTTCGGATCGGCGAAATCGAGCGTCACGCCGAAGCGCTGTTCGAGCTGCGGCTGCGCTTCGGCCTGGATCCAGGCGAGCCAGCGCGGCAGCTGATCGAGGAACTTCACGATCTGCCGCTCGGTGAACGGAATCACGAGCAGCACGATCGCGACGACCGCGAAGCCGATCAACAGGAACACGATGCCGACCGACAGGTTGCGCGAGAGCCCGAGCCGTTCGAGCCGGTCGACGACCGGATCCCACAGATAGGCGAACAGTGCGGCGATCGCGAACGGCGTCAGCGCCGGCGCGAGCAGATAGATCAGGCCGCCGCCGACCAGCAACAGCACCAGCCACTGCCAGCGTTCGGTCGTCGTCATTGCGGATCACTCCGTTGAGGATGCGTTTCGCGCCAGGCCTTGAACGACCAGCGCACCACGTAATCGATACCGCTGGCCAGCGTCGTGAACGTGACGGCCGACAGCAGCGCGAGGTTGAACCAGGTCGGCCACTCGGCGAATCGCGACAGATGCAGCAGCGTTGCGAGCACGAGGACGATCTGCAGCGTCGTCGTGAGCTTGCTGAGCAGGCTGGGCTCCGCGGTCAGCGGCCCGACCAGATTGTGGTACGCGACTGCGCCCGAAACGATGACGACATCGCGGCCGATGACGACGGCGGCGAGCCAGACCGGCAATGCACCGACCTCCGCGAGACCGACGAAGCAGGCGATCAGCAGCAGCTTGTCGGCCACTGGATCGAGCAGTCCGCCGAGGCGGCTCTGCCACGAGAAACGCTTCGCGAGGAATCCGTCCAGCGCATCGGAAAAGCCGGCGACAAGCGCGACGATCAGCGCGGTGTCGAATCGCCCGTCACGCAGCAGCCATGCCAACGGCACCGTGAGCAGCATGCGCAGTACCGTCAGCAGGTTCGGTATGTGGCGCATGCGTCAGGGGTTCAGCGCCAGCGTCGCCTCCACGCCGTCGATCGGCGGTGCGGTGTTGACGACGCGCAGGACGCCCTCCGGCGGCAGATAGGCAAGCCAGCGATCGAGCGCGAGATTCAGCGTGAGCTTGACCAGAAGTCCGTCGCCGCGCGCCTGCTCGGGCTGGAATTCGCGGACGAGATCATTGCCGCCGAGCGTCTCGAACAGACGGGCATAGTCCTGCGCCGACTGCAGACCGCTGACCCAGACCCGCGCCGTCGTGATGCGGCGTTCCTCGGTGATGGCGGCGCTGCGTCCGCGCGTGCGGTCGACCGCGCCGTCGGCACCGGCCGACAGCGCCGTCGCGAGATCGGCGTCGCGCGACTCCCAGACCGGCTGCGCCTGCCCGCCGAGCGCGAGCGTCCAGCGGGCCGACCAGGCGTCGCCGACGCGGCGCAGCTGGCCGATGAGAACCGTGTCGGTCTGATAGCGCGCGGCGTCCGCGCTCAGGGTCATGACGTCACCTTCCCAGACGATCTGCGCGGTGGTCTGAGCCTGGTCGGGCGACTCGATGCGAGGCCAGACGAGCGTGGCGCCGCGCTGTTCGGCGACGAGCTGCATCGCGCGACCGGCCGGATCGGCGCCGTCGATCAGCCGCGGCCCGTTGCCGTCGTCGACGGCGATCCAGGTCACGACCGGCGCGCGCGCGGCCGGCGTCCAGACGCGCAGTCCGCGATCGCGCAGCACGCGGTCGAGAGCGCCCCGGTCGAAGCTCGCGACGAGGCTCAGGCGCAACACCGGCTGGCCGTCGACGTTCGCGACGTCCTGCCGGTAGGTGTACTGCTGCACATAGCGGTCGGCCGACTCGATCAGCTTTGCGACGGCCTCGCCGTTGACCGCGTTGCGGTCGCCGGTCAGCTTGACGACGACCTGCGCGAGCGCGCTTTTCAGCGCAATCGCGCGTTGTTCGTCGGACTGGTCGGCTACCGGAACCTCGCCGGCGTACAGGCTGGCCGACGCCGACTGCGCCCGGGCCGGAACGCCGAAGGACGACAGACTCGCGACGATGAACAACAAGGCGAACAAGCGGGCGTAACGCACGGACATTCCCTGGTCGGCGGTCGGAATCGGCCCAAGTCTGCCCAAAGCCCGTCGCGGCGTCCATGCGGACTCTCCGGCGTGGGCCGCCTGCGACTGTTATGATTGCGCCCCTTTTTGCGTCGCGCCGAGCCCATGTCCGATCCGAAGACCGCCCTGACCTACCGCGACGCCGGGGTCGACATCGATGCCGGCAACGAAGTCGTCGAACGCATCAAGCCGCTCGTCGCCCGCACGTTCCGCAAGGAAGTCATGGCCGGACTCGGCGGGTTCGGCGCGCTGTTCGAACTGGCCGGGCGCTACAAGGAACCCGTGCTGGTCTCGGGCACCGACGGCGTCGGCACCAAGCTCAAACTCGCGCAGACGCTGAACCGTCACGACACGATCGGCATCGACCTCGTCGGCATGTGCGTCAACGACGTGCTGGTCCAGGGCGCCGAGTCGCTGTTCTTCCTCGACTATTTCGCGACCGGCAAGCTCGATGTCGACACGACGGTCGCCGTCGTCGGCGGCATCGCCCGCGGCTGCGAACTCGCCGGCTGCGCGCTGATCGGCGGCGAGACCGCGGAAATGCCCGACATGTACGGCCCCGGCGAATACGACCTCGCCGGCTTCTGTGTCGGCGCGGTCGAAAAATCGAAGCTCGTCGACGGCAGCCGCCTGCAGGCCGGCGACGCGATCATCGGCATCGCCTCGAGCGGTGCGCACTCCAACGGCTATTCGCTGGTCCGCCGCATCGTCGCGCGCGCCGGCAGCCCGTTCGATCTCGACCTCGGCGGCGTTTCGCTCGCCGACGCGCTGATGGCGCCGACGACGATCTACGTCAAGCCGATCCTGCAGCTCCTCGCCGCGCAGCCGATCAAGGGCATGGCGCACATCACCGGCGGCGGCCTCAAGGAAAACATCATCCGCGTCGTGCCTGACGCGCTCGGCATCGCGCTCGACAGCAGTGCATGGACGCTGCCGGCACTGTTCGACTGGCTGCAGCGCGAAGGCAACGTCGCGCGCGAGGAAATGTGGCGCACGTTCAACTGCGGCATCGGCTACACCGTGATCGTCGGCCGCGACGATGTCGCGGCGACGCTCGCGGCGCTGCAGCAGCTGAACCTGCACGCCTGGCAGATCGGCGAAATCGTCGCCTCGCCCGGCGAAGACCGCGTGCTGATCCGCTGATGCCCGCGCCGCTGCGCGTCGCGGTACTGATCTCGGGCCGCGGATCGAATCTGCAGGCCCTGATCGCCGCACAGCGCGAGGGCGCGTTGCCGATCGAGATCGTTCTCGTCGCGAGCAACAGGGCGACGGCCGAAGGCCTGCGCCATGCCGAGGCAGCGGGTATCGCGACGCTCGCGCTCGACCCGGCCGGCATGCCGGATCGTGCGCGCTACGACGCCGAGCTGTTTCGCCGCATCGCCGACCACGCCCCCGACCTGATCGTGCTGGCGGGCTTCATGCGCGTGCTCGACGCGGCCGTTCTCGCGCCCTGGGCCGGCCGCATCATCAACATCCATCCTTCGCTGCTGCCGAAATACCCGGGTCTGCAGACCCACCGCCGCGCGCTCGAAGCCGGTGACGCGCTGCACGGCGCGAGCGTGCATTTCGTGACCGCCGAACTCGACGGCGGGCCGGTACTGGCCTGCAGCGAGCTGGCCGTCCTTCCCGGCGACGACGCCGAACAGCTCGCCGCGCGACTGCTTCCGCGCGAGCACGCGCTGCTGTGCCGCTGCGTGCACTGGATCGCCGAGGGGCGTGCACAGTTGCGCGGCAACATCGTGCATTTCGACGGCACGCCGCTGTCCGAAGCACTGCGGGTCTGAGCCGGGGCGCATTCAGCCCGGCGCGACGACACTGCGCCGTCCCTTTCCGGAGCTTTCCCATGCGTGTCCGCGCCCTGCTCGCCTTCTGCGTCCTGCCCGCGCTCGCTCTCGCCGAACCCGCGCCCGAGCGCAGCGATGCGACACAGATGCTGCCCTTGAAACCGTTCGTTGCGACCTATGACGTGAAACGCGGCGGCAAGATGATCGGCGAGGCGACGATGACGCTGAGCCAGACGGATGCGAGCCACTGGACACTGGTGACCGAAACGCGCGGAACCGCCGGCATGGCGAAGCTGCTCGGCCTGGACGTGCGCGAGGAATCGCGTTTCGCCGTGCTGGAAGGCAGCGGGCTGCAGAGCGTCGACTATCGCTACAGACAGGATGCCACGCTGAAATCGAAGCAGCGCCGCATCGAATTCGACTGGCCTGCGAACGAAGCGCGCGTGACCGACAAGGACGAACTGTTCCGCTACGCGCTGCAGCCGCAGACCATCGACCGCCATGTCGTCGTGCTCGCACTGGGCCGCGCGCAGCGGTCGACGGCTCCCGAATTCGCGGTCGCCAGCAAGGAGGCCATCGAACGGCAGCGCTTCGAACGCCGCGAAAGCAAGACCATCACGCTGCCGGCCGGTCAGTTCGCCGCGACGCGACTGGAGCGTACCGACAAGCCGGGCAAAGGCAGTTCCTGGTACGCGCCGCAGTTGCTCGCGCCGCTGCAGGTCGAGCAGGTGCAGAAGGACGGCAACAACATCGTCATGGAACTGAAGGCCGTGCGCTGATCGCGTTCCCGCACGGCCTGCTTTCCTACGACGGCAGCCGGCGAATGCGCGCGCCGAGCGCGCCGAGCTTTTCCTCGATGCACTCGTAACCGCGGTCGATGTGATAGACGCGGTCGACCGTCGTATCGCCTTCGGCGACGAGCCCCGCGAGCACCAGACACGCCGACGCGCGCAGATCGGTCGCCATGATCGGCGCACCGGTCATCTTGCCGACGCCCTTGATGATCGCCGTGTTGCCCTCGAGGCGGATGTCGGCGCCGAGCCGCTGCAGCTCGTGCGCATGCATGAAGCGGTTCTCGAACACCGTCTCGGTGATGATCCCGACCCCTTCGGCGACGCAGTTCAGCGCCGTGAACTGCGCCTGCATGTCGGTCGGAAATGCAGGATACGGCGCGGTCGTGATGTTGACCGCCTTCGGCCGGTTGCCGCGCATGTCGAGCTCGATCCAGTCGTCGCCGGTGTTGATGTGCGCGCCGGCGTCCTCGAGCTTCGCGAGCACGGCATCGAGCGTCTTGGGCTTGGCCTTCTTGGCGAGCACGCGGCCGCCGGTGATCGCTCCCGCAACGAGGAAGGTGCCGGTTTCGATGCGGTCCGGCAGCACGTCGTAGTCGGTGCCGTTGAGCCGTTCGACGCCTTCGATCACGAGCGTCGCCGTGCCGGCGCCCTGCACGTTCGCACCCATCGCGTTGAGGCAGTTGGCAAGATCGACGACTTCGGGTTCCTGCGCCGCGTTCTCGATGATCGTGCGGCCTTCGGCCAGCGCCGCCGCCATCATGATGTTCTCGGTACCGGTGACGGTGACGATGTCCATGTTGATGCGAGCGCCCTTGAGGCGCTTGGCCTTCGCACGGATGTAGCCGTTCTCGACGGTGACGTCCGCGCCGAGCGCCTGCAGCCCCTTGATGTGGAGATCGACCGGACGCGAACCGATCGCGCAGCCGCCGGGCAGCGACACTTCCGCTTCGCCGTAGCGCGCGACGAGCGGGCCGAGCACGAGGATCGACGCGCGCATCGTCTTGACGAGGTCGTAGGGCGCCGAGCAGCTCTTGATGGAACGCGGGTCGACGTGAATCTTCATGCGCTCGTCGAGCACCAGTTGCACGCCCATCTGGCCGAGCAGTTCCATCGTCGTGGTGACGTCGTGCAGATGCGGCACATTGCCGATGCTGACCGGACCATCCGCGAGCAAGGTCGCGGCCAGAATCGGCAGTACCGCGTTCTTGGCGCCGGAAATCCACACGTCGCCCTGCAGCGGCTCACCGCCGGAAATTACGATCTTGGCCATCTCTCACTCGGTAAACGGGAAATCGACATCGCGGGAGGCAGACTGCGTCTGACGGTCGCCGGCCTTGGGGGATGCGGGGCCCGCCGCCGTCGAGATCGACAGGTGAATCGCAGTTACGGCTTGCCCGCCTCTTCAGGGGTCACGGTCTTGAGAGCCAGCGCATGGATGGCGCCACCCATCAGGTCACCGAGCGTCGCGTACACCATGCGGTGGCGCGCCAGCGGCAGCTTGCCGCGGAACGCGTCGGCCGTGACGACGGCCTCGAAATGCACACCGTCGGCACCGCTGACCTCGGCCGCCGCACCGGGCAACCCTTGCTCGATCAGATTCTTGATGGTCTGGCTGTCCATATCGGGCGGGATCCGTGGCGGATTCAGGGCAGCGGCAGCTCGCCGCGACGAAATGCGGGTTTGGGCCGTCCCTGCGATGGGGACGACTAACCGGCTACACTATGGGGACGCGCATGTTACCGAAAATCCGCTGGCGCCAAAACGTTGCCTTCGAGCGCCCTGTTTCCCTGCTCCACCCAGCCTTGCTCATGAATGCACAGATCCTGCCGCTGATCTCCGCCGCGACCAACCATACGCCGTTGAACCCTGGATCCGTGGTGCAAAGCGCGCTGCAGGTCGTCGAAACCGAAGCCCGGGCGATCGACCTCCTGAAATCCCGCATCGACGAAAACTTCCTGCGCGCCTGCCAGCTCATGTTCGACTGCACCGGACGCGTCGTCGTCTCCGGCATGGGCAAGTCGGGCCACATCGCACGCAAGATCGCGGCGACGCTGGCCTCCACGGGTACGCCGGCATTCTTCGTCCATCCCGGCGAAGCCAGCCACGGCGACCTCGGCATGATCACGCAGAAGGACGTCGTGCTCGCCCTGTCGAATTCGGGCGAAACCGACGAACTGCTGACGATCCTGCCGCTGATCCGGCGCCAGGGCATTCCGCTGATCGCGATGAGCGGCAATGACGGTTCGTCGCTGGCCCGCCTCGCCGACGTCCACCTCGATGTCAGCGTACCGGCCGAAGCCTGCCCGCTCGGCCTCGCTCCCACCGCGAGCACGACGGCCGCGCTCGTCATGGGCGACGCGCTCGCCGTCGCGCTGCTCGAAGCGCGCGGCTTCACCGCCGACGACTTCGCCCGCTCGCATCCGGCCGGCTCGCTCGGCCGCCGCCTGCTGCTGCACATCAGCGACGTCATGCATACCGGCGACAAGATTCCGAAGGTCGGCGTCGATTCGAGCCTGTCCGAGGCGCTCGTCGAGATGTCGCGCAAGGGCCTCGGAATGACCGCGGTCGTCGACGCCGACGACACGCTGCTCGGCGTCTTCACCGACGGCGACCTGCGCCGCGCGCTCGACGACGACGCGATCGACCTGCGCACGACGCCGCTCGCGCGGCTGATGACGACGAAGGCCAAGACGATCACGCCGGACAAGCTCGCGATCGAGGCCGCGCGACTCATGGAAGACTTCACCATCCATGCGCTGCTCGTCGTCGACGAACGCAAGAAACTCGTCGGCGCACTGAACATCCACGACCTGCTGCGCGCGCGCGTCGTCTGAACGCGAACCGACCTCGGGTCCGGCCGGCATGGACGGCCGGCCCGCCGATGACGCAGCATCCCCGGACCGGCGCCCTGCGGCTGCCGGTCCTTTCATTTCCCGACCTGCCCGAGACGCATGAGCGATCCGTTGTCCGCCGAACTCCGTGAGCGCGCCGCCGGCGTGCGACTTGCCGTCTTCGACGTCGACGGCGTGCTGACCGACGGCCGTCTCTGGTATTCCGAGGATCGGCGCGAGCTCAAGGCCTTTCATGTGCATGACGGGCTCGGTCTCAAGCGCCTGCTCGCCAACGGCATCGAAGTCGGCGTGATCACCGCACGCATGAGCCACCTCGTCACCGAACGCATGGCCGAGCTCGGCGTCGCCCATGTCTACCAGGGACAGAAGGACAAGCTGGCCTGCCTCACGCAGCTCTGCGACGCGCTGCAGCTGTCGCTGCAGCAGGTCTGCTACACCGGCGACGACGTGCCCGATCTGCGTGCGATGCTGCGCTGCGGTCTCGCGATCGCACCGGCCAACGCCGTGCCTGCCGTGGCCGACCGCGCGCACTGGCGTACGCGGCGCGGCGGCGGCGAAGGCGCGGTGCGCGAAGTCTGCGACCTGCTGCTCGCCGCGCGCGGGCTGGCCGACGCCGAACTGGCGCACTGGCTCTGATGGTCGAGCGCCGTCTCAACGTGATCGTCGCGCTCGCGCTGGCCGCCGCGGTGACGTGGGCGGCGTTCTGGCTGTTCCGCACGCCCGACAGCGAACCTGCCTTCGTCGGTCCGCCGCGCTCGAACTACACGCTCGCCGACTTCGAACTCAACGCGCTCGACGAGGCCGGCAAGCTGAGCTTCACGGTGACGGCGCCGGCGCTCGCGCGGCGCAACGACGACGGCTCGCTCTGGGTCGACGCGCCGAACTTCGTGATCGCCGCCGACAAGGGCGCGCCGTGGAAAGGCAAGTCGCAGTCGGCGTTCGTCAACAAGGACGGCACGCACCTGCTGCTGGCCGGCGCCGTGGAGATGCAGCGCGAGGCGACCGCGGAAGCCGGCGCGGCGCGCGTCGAAACGCGCGACGTCGACGCGTTTCCGAAGGAAAACCGCCTGCAGACCGCCGCCGCCGCGACGATTACGCAACCGGGCTCTATACTGCGCGGCACCGGCATGAAGGCCGACCTCAACACGCACCAACTGGAGTTGCTCGCCGATGTCCACGCTTCGTTCGCGCGCAAGCGCAAGCCTTAGCCTTGTCGCATCGTTCGTGCTGGCGGTACCGGCCGCACAGGCGCTGAAGTCCGACCGCGAACAGCCGCTCGAAGTCGCCGCGAATCATTTTGCGACGAACCAGAACAAGCACCTGACCGTGCTGACCGGTGCCGTCAAGCTCACGCGCGGC
>CAMLLF010000023.1 GCA_946480705.1 uncultured Lysobacteraceae bacterium
ACGGCAGCGACGTCGACCGTGGTGCACGGCAACTGATTTCGTGACAAGCGCCGACGCGCCGCGCAGGCGTGCCGGTGTCGCAAGGCCGTTCCGTGTGGAGCGGTGGCGAAAGCCGCGGTCGATTCCAGGGGGGAACGCCGCGGCCTCGTCCGTCTTCTTCCAGGATGTACTCGGCAGGTGCGTCGCGCTCGGAGCGCGACGTACCGCGCCAGGGATCGATTGCAGGGATTCGCGCGGGCTTTCCACATTCACGAGGCAGCAATGAACCTGCAATCGCGTAGTTTTGTACTCGCCCTGGCCGTGGCCACGGCGTTTGCCGCGCCGCTCGCGTCGGCCGCATCCGGCCCGCAGCCGCAGCCGGTCGTGCAGCAGACCTGGACCGCACTCGGCGGCGACATCGGCTTCATCTGGAACGTCGAACTGCTGCGCGACTACGGCATTGCGCCCGGAGGCGCCAGCGAAGGCGCGAGCACCGACAGCCGCGGCTTCGTATCCGTGCCGCTGCGCGATCAGGGCGGCCTGAGCTTCGCCGTCACCACGACGAACTTCGATCACTTCACCTCGGGACGCCTCGCGCTGCGCGGCGGCTTCCGTCTGACGTCGCCGGTCGGCGAGATTTCGCTCGTCGACGCGGTGCTCGTGCCGCGCGGCACGAAGTCGCAGATGCTCGACGTCGTCGACGCCTCGGGCAACAAGCTGTTCTATCTCGATCGCCTGATGTACGCGATCGGCGAAGGCGGCCGCAGCATCGACGTGCAGACCATGGACCTGCGCGTGCACGCGGATCTCGCCCAGCGCCTCGGCAAGCCCGAGATCACCGACTGGGTCGTCGCGCAGATGCGCATGAGCCTCGACGTCGTCGCGCAGAACGGCAACTACATCGAGATCGTCCAGGGCGAACCGGTGTGGCCGGGCACGATCGTGCCGGGCGTCACGCCGGAGGCGCGCTTCCAGGCCGACGTGTTCATGCTGAGTTTCCAGGGCCAGTATTCGCGCTGCACACCGACCTGGCCCGCCGCGGGCGGCAGCTGCGACGGCCCCTCGGCGACGACCGACGGCTATGCGGTGTTCACGCCGTCCTCGACGCTGCGCAACAATGTGAACAATGGCGTTGCGGAAGCGACCGTCGCCGGCGATCCGAACGGCACGAGTTCGGCGATGTATACGGCGGATATCGCGTGGTATCGCAAGTTCACCGGCGCGCGTCCGCCCTACGACAACGACCAGCATCCGAACCTGATCTGGAACATCTATCGCATCGACGCGAACAACCGCATCGAGCAGATCGGCCGTTCCGGCGTGAAACACGCGTTCGTCACGACGAACAGCGGCTGTTCGTCGGGCCCGGGCAGCGGCGGCAGCACCGGCGCGATTCTCGGCCGCTCGTGTTCCGACACTTACGGCACCGGCAACAACGACAGCAGCGGCGATCTCGGCCCACGCAATGAAATCATCCCTGCAACCGGCGAATGGGGCCGCTGCGGTTCGATCTTCGATCCGAACTGCGACCTCAGCGCCGACCCGAACGGCAACACCAGCTACAGCCAGCGCCTGATCACGCGCGAGTCGCAGATCACCGCCGGCGGTACGTACTACATGGAGTCGTGGTACCTCGTTCGCGAAGACATCAACATCTACAACACGATGGCTTCGCGTCCGGTCACGTTCAACTTCGGCAGCAGCTGGTCGCTGACCAACGGCACGCCGCAGCTGCTCGGCCCGGTCATCAACCGCTGGGTCAGCCCGACCACGGCGAATCCGAACGAGAAGAACGTCGAGATCGCGAGTCCGGAAGGCCACACGCGCGTCGCGGTCAAGGTCGTCGACCTCGGCGACGGTACCTGGCGCTACGACTACGCCGTGATGAACTTCGACTTCGCGCGCGCCGTGACCCAGGGCACCGGCAAGTACAGCGACGACTCCGATCCGGCGCAGCGCTTCCGCGTGATCCACAACTTCGGCTTCGACAGCTTCAGCGTGCCGCTGCCGGCCGGCGTCACGACGAGCGCGATCGAATTCAACGACGGCGAACTCGACGATACGAACAACTGGACCGGCGTCGCCGAAAACGGCGCGGTGACCTGGACCGCCCCGGCGAATCCGTCGCCGCCGGCGTTGACGCCCGCCGTGCTGAATCCGCTGAACTGGGGCACGATGTTCCGCTTCTCGTTCATTGCGAACCAGGCACCGACCGCGGGCGACATCGACCTGCACGTCGCCCAGACGGGCAAGCCGTCCTCGTACACCGCGACCGTGCTCGCACCGTCGGTGCCGTTCGTCGACGAGATCTTCGTGCACGATTTCGAGCCGCAGGGGTGAGGGGCGGAGAATCGGGCACGGGGAATCGGGAATCGTAAAACGCAAAGCGGGCCCCCAGGCTGCAAGGCGAAGCCCATCCCGCCCGGACCCTCGCCGTGAAGGGGAGGGTTTTCCAGACAACCAACCCGGCGACTCGCGGTACACACAGTGCTGCGGGTCGCCGTTTGCGTTCCAGTGCGGGATTACCATTGGCTTCACTGCCGTCGCAACACGCGGCAGCCTTCCTCTTGATCGCGTCATCCAGGGAAATCCGATCATGTTTTCGAAGTTCGTTCGCCTCGCTTTTCTGGCGCTCGTCGGTGCCGCGGCCGGCACCGCCGTCGCCGCTCCGCCGGCCGCGCCGGTCGAGCCGCAGGTCTGGACCGCGCTCGGCGGCGACCTCGGCTTCATCTGGAACGAAGACCTGCTCGCCGATCTCGGCGTCACGCTCGAGGAGCGTGCCGGACTCGGCCAGCCCGACCGCCGCGGTTTCGTCGCGGTCGACCTGCGCTCGCAGGGCGGACTGCAGTTCGCCGTCAACGCGCTGAACTTCGAGCGCTTCGTCGGCGGCCGGCTCGCGCTGCGTGGCGGCTTCCGCCTGAAGACCCCCGACGGTGCGCTGTCGCTGATCGACGCTGCGCTGCAGCCGCGCGCGAACGATCCGCTGACGCTCGAGCTCGTCGACGCGAACGGCAAGGCCTGGTTCTACATGGACCGGCTCATGTATGCGGTCAGCGACGACGGACGCCAGCTGCAGGTACGCACGATGGATCTGCGCATTCATGCCGATCTCGCGAGTCGGCTCGGCAGGCCGCAGGTCGCCGGCTGGGCGATCGCGCAGATGCGCATGCACCTCGACGTGGTTGCGCAGAACGGTACCTACATCGTGCGCGGCGGCGGTTCGCCGGTGTGGCCCAACACCGACGTGCCCGGCGTTCCGGGCGCCAAATACCAGGCCGACGTGTTCATGCTCGCGTTCGACGCGCAGTATTCGCGCTGCACGCGCACGCTGGGCTGCAGCGGCACCTGCACCTGCGACGGCCCGGCCGGCGCGACCGACGGCCATGCGGTGTTCACGCCGTCGTCCACGCTGAGAAACAACGTGAACAACGGAGCGGCTGCGGAAACCGTCACCGGCGATCCGCTCGGCACGAGCAGCGCGCTGTATTCGGCCGACGTCGCCTGGTGGGAGAAGTTCTCCGGCACGTTCCCGCCGTACGACAACGACCAGCATCCGAACCTGATCTGGAATCTCTACCGCACCGATGCGGAAGGCCGCATCGACCAGGTCGGCCGTTCCGGCGTCAAGCATGCGTTCCTGACGACGAACATCGGCTGTTCGTCGGGGCCGGGCAGCGGCGGCAGCAATTCGCAGATCCTCGGCCGTTCCTGCAGCGACACCTACGGCACGAGCAACAACGACAGCAACAGCGACCTCGGTCCGCGCAGCGAAATCGTGCCCAACGGCGACGCCTGGGCGCGCTGCGGCTCGATCTACGACCCGGACTGCAATCTGTCGGAAAACAGTTCCGGCAACACGAACTACAGCCAGCGCCTGATCGTGCGCGAATCGCAGCTCTCCGGCGGCACGTTCCGCTTCGAGTCGTGGTACATCGTCCGCGACGACATCGACATCTACAACACGATGGCCTCGCGGCCGGTCACGTTCAACTACAACGGCAGCGGCCCGTGGAGCATTTCCAACGGCACGCCGACGCGCCTGGGGCCGGCGATCAACCAGTGGGTGCCGGCGAACACCGCCGATCCGAACCAGCGCAACGTCGAGATCGCGAACGCGGAAGGTCACACGCGCGTCGCCGTGAAGGCGCGCGATCTCGGCAACGGCACCTGGCGCTACGACTACGCGGTCATGAACTTCGATTTCGCGCGCGCGTCGACGACCGGCACCCCGGGCTACAGCGACGACGGCACGCCGGCGCAGCGTTTTCGCATCGTCCACAATTACGGCTACGACGCGTTCAGCCTGCCGCTGCCCGCCGGCGTCGTCGTCAGCGGCATCGAATTCAGCGACGGCGATCTCGACACGGCGAATGACTGGACCGTCGCCAACGGCGCCGGCAGCCTGAGCTGGACCGCGCCGGTCAACGCGTCGCCGGCACCCGGCGTGCCGGCCGTGCTGAATCCGCTGAACTGGGGCACGCTGTTCCGCTTCTCGTTCATCGCCAACAGCGCGCCGGTTGCGGCCGACATCGACCTGCATGTCGCGCAGTCCGGCTCGCCGGCGTCCTACGCGGCGACGGTGATCGCGCCGGCGGCGGTGCTGGCGGATCTGATTTTTGAGGACGATTTCGAGTGAGAGGCGGGTGATTGAGGAATGAGAGGCGAGGAGTCAGAAACGAGAGGTGGCCATCCGCGCTCGTTTTCTCGCTCCTCGCGACTCATTCCTGCTTTCGCGCCCGAGCGATCGTCGCTGCTGCGGGGGTCGCTTCGTTCGGGGCTTGTCGTGGCGGCGATACCGCGATACCGCGGTTCGCCGCGCTCGCCGCGACCTACGTCGAGGCCGCATCAATTCCGGCTTTCGTTGCGCGGTTCCAGCTGGAACCGATGGATCGCCACGCCGGGCAGCAGCGGTGTCGGCACGCCGTCGACCCAGTCCGTGTGGCCCGCACCGTGAAATGGCGACAGCGGGTGGCCGCTCTGGCCGCCGGGCATGTTCAGATAGCTCTGCGCCTCGAAGCCCGGCGATATCGCGAAGCGTTCCGACGCGCCGAAATCCAGGCGCTGCACACGCGGCATGTTGTGGTCGCCGGCCAGCGGATCGGCGGGCATGTCGAGAAAACGCGCGACGAAGCCGGGCAGGGCGCGCGACAGCGGATGACGCACACTGGCTTTGTTGCGTTCGCCCCAGGTCGCGCTGGCCATTTCCTTCTGCGCCTCGCCGGCCGCGGCGATCAGCAGCTCGTCCCAGTTTTTGTA
The DNA here is from genome assembly GCA_946480705.1 of uncultured Lysobacteraceae bacterium. The sequence goes on from CAMLLF010000023.1 coordinate 5,236, forward strand.
TTTCGGATCGAGCAGATGCGCCGGCCGCTGCTGGACCAGCGCCCAGACCGCCGCTTCGTAGCCCTGCGCAGACGGCATTTCGAAATCGCCGTACTTTGCGCGCACGAGTGCCGAAAACGGCGCGAGCGCGGCGGCGATCGTGCGCCGGCGGAATTCGCGGACGAGCGAGTAGTCGGCGGCGTCGGTCGCCGCACGGCCGCTCCAGCCCGCGCTGAGCCGGCGCGCGTCGGCGAGTCCGGCGTCGGTGGTGTCGGCGAGCGTCGCGGCGAGCAGTTGCTGCCAGCGCTGCAGAAACAGCGATCGGTCGTCGAGCTGGATCGCGAGCAGATCTTCCGGCGCGAAGCGTTCGCGCGCGCGCAGACCGTCGCGGATCTGCTGCTGGCGCGCGCCGAGGTCGTAGCCGCCGTCGCCCTGCAGCGCGAGCCAGTCGCCGTCGACGGTGCGCGCATTGGCGCTCCACAGGCGCGCGCCGTCGGGATCGAGCAATCGGGGGAACTCGGCGGGCTCGACCCAGCCCTGCCAGCCGACGCCGTCGCGGCTCCAGTCCGCCGGCAGGCTGGCGTCGTAGCCGGCGCGCCGCGGCATCGCATTGCCGGTCAACGTCCAGCCGATGTGGCCCTCGCGGTCGCCGACGACGAAGTTCTGCACCGGCATGCCGATCGTCGGCGCGAGCGCGAGCGCCTGCTGCACGGTCGTCGCGGTTTCCAATTGCAACAGGTTTAAATTGATGGAACGAGGGCGGTGCGCGGTCCAGGCCAGCGCCAGCGGCGTGCCGTCGACGTCGTGCGCCGTGATTGGTCCCCAGCGCGTTTCGTCGACGAGCAGCGTTTCATGCGGTTCGCCGCCGACTTCGATGACCTCGGCGTGCCGCACGATTTTTTCCCAGCCTTCCGGCGTGCGATAGCGCGTCTCGTCGGCCGGGTCGCGCTCGACGCGGACCCAGTCGAGCCAGTCGCCGTAGCTGTTGGTGTAGCCCCAGGCGATATGGCCGTTGGAGCCCGCGAGCAGCGCCGGCGCGCCGGGCAGGGTGAGCCCGTTGAGGTCGATCATGCGCGTCGGGTCGGCGGGATCGGGATAGCGCAGCCGCGCGCGAAACCAGATGTTCGGCACGCGCAGGTTCAGATGCATGTCGTCGGCGACGATGGCCGCGCCGTTTTGCGTCAATGCGCCGCCGACGGCGAAGTTGTTGCTGCCGGGGCGCCGTCCGTCGTCTTCGGGCGCGAGCGTCGCGTAGCGCGGATAGTCCGCGGGCAGACCGGCCCGCGCGAGATCGAACACGCCCGCGTCGGGCGGCGGTACCGGCGGCATCGCCTCGCCGCGCAGCGGGGCATCCCAGCTCGATCCCGGCTGCACGAGAAACCGGAACACGGGATCGGGCACCTGCTGCTTGAGCCGGGCGAGGTTGAGTTCGCGCACGTTCGCGCCGTCGCCGTTGAGATCAAAGAACATGGCATAGATCGCGAGCACGCTGTCCTCGCTGCTCCAGGCGCGCGGTTCGCGGCGCAGCAGCAGGTATTCCCAGGGCCGCACGGCCAACGCACCGAGTCCGTGGTTGACGCCGTCGCGATAGGCGTCGAGCAGCGCGCGCTGCTCGGCCGGCAGCGCGGCCACCGCGGCCGTCGCGCGGCTGCGGAAACGATGCTGCCGGTGGCGCCGGTCCAGCGGCAGCGCGAGCTTGCCGAACAGCTCGGCGAGTTCGCCCGCGCCGGCGCGGCGCAGCAGGTCCATCTGGAAATAGCGTTCCTGCGCGTGGACGAAGCCAAGGCCATAGGCGAGGTCGCGACGGTTCGACGCCAGCACCGTCGCCGTGCCCAGCGCGTCGCGCTCGACGAGCACCGTCTTCGTCACGCCGGCGGTCTGTGCGCCCTCGAGTTGCGCGAGGCTGCCCCAGAGCAGCAGGAACACGGCGAGGACCGCGACGAACAGCAGCAGGATCGCGTACTTGATGAAGCGGCGCAGCAGGCGCATGCGTGGATTTCCTGGTCGGATGGCGGCGCGGACGCCGCACGAGTTCATCGGATCATTGCTGTTCGCGTTGACGCTGGCGCGACTGCGCGGCGACGAGCGCGTCGTCGGCAACGGCCGCTTCGAGTTCGACGCCGAGCCGGTTCGTGCGCAGCAGCGGCGGACAGCGCGTCAGCAGCGTCTCGACGACGGCCTGCTGCAGACGCGTGTAGTACGGCTGATGGTGATAGTGCAGGAACACCGGCACGTCGATCGGCTTGAAGCCCGGCACGACGCGCACGGGCATCGACGGATCGAGCAGATGCACCGGCACGACGGCGCGGCCGACGCCTTCCGCCACGGCGTCCATCAGGCCGTAGATGTCGTCGAAATAGGCGCGCTCCATGCGCGGCACGGTCGAGCCCGTCTGACTCAGGAAATATTTTTCGGTGAAGTTGTCGCGCGGGTCGTGGTCGATGTAGCAGGCATCGCGGCCGGTGTACTTCGACGACTCGATGAGCACGTCGCGTTCAATGCCGATCTGCACGTTCTCGATGCCGGCGCGTTCGCATTCGGACAGGCTGACGCAGAAATCGACCTTGCCGGCGATCAGCATCTCGTGCAGTTCCTCGACTTCGGCCTTGAGCGCATGGCAGGACAGCTTCGGATTGCCGCGCAGCAGATAGCCCAGCGCCGGCAGCACGATCGAACGCAGCGCGGAAGAGAACGTGACGATGCGAAAGAATCCGGCGAGCTGGCCGGTCCTTTCGCCGACGAGGCTCGCGAGCAGTTCGGTTTCCTGGTGCTCGAGCGCGGCGCCGTAGCGCTGCAGGGTGCGGCCGGTCTCGGTCAGTTCCAGCGAGCCGTACTGGCGGATCAGCAGGGCCTGGCCGAGCAGCGATTCGAGATTCTGGATGCGCTTGGTCAGCGCGGGCTGGGTGATGTGGAGCAGGTCTGCCGCGCGCGAGAAATTGAGCTCGCGCGCCAGCACGAGAAACGATTCCAGCAGTGGCGAGGACAGCGGAAGCCGCATCGGTTGGCAGTCGGTGCATGAACTTCCGCACACTATAACGTCAGGTTATCGGTGGGCCTACCAGCTTTCATTGGCCGGTGTTCGGACCCGTGTGTCAATGTACACATCGGGGTAGATCACGGGTGAGGGATGCGATGCCTGCTTCGAGTCTTGCGCGAGTTCTTCCGTTTGGTCACCGCGACGTCGAGCGCCCCGCGCCGGCCGCGGCGAGTGAAGCGACCGAAGTACTCATTCGCCGTGTGCGTTCGGGTGAAGGAATCGCCCGCGACGCATTGATGCGCCGCTTCCTGCCGCTGCTGCGGCAATGGGCGCATGGCCGTCTGCCGCGCGCCGCGCGCGATCTTCACGAAACTGAAGACCTGGTCCAGCTCGCACTGATGCGCGCGCTGCGTCAGATCGACCACTTCGAGTGCGAAGGTCCGGGCAGTTTCCTCGCCTACCTGCGCCAGATCCTGTTGAACCAGGTCCGCGACGAAGTGCGCCGCCTGATGCGCCGGCCGGAGTCGGCCGAGATCGACTCCGAGATGGCCGACACCGACCTGCCTTCGCCGGTCGAGCAGCTCGTCGGCCATGAACGCCTGCGCGCCTACGAAGGCGCGCTCGCAAGCCTGCCGAAGCGCCAGCAGGGGCTCATCGTCATGCGCCTCGAATTCGGCATGAGCTATCCCGAAATCGCGACCGAAGTCGGCAGCACGCCCGATGCCGTGCGCGTCATGGTCGCGCGTGCACTCGTACAGCTCGCGACGGCATTGAAACCGCACCAGTCCGACGAGAACTGAGCACCGGCGCGGGCCCGGCCGCGCCGAGCGGGCACGGCGGCAGGACTTCGGGTCCGCCGTCCGTGCCGGCGTCGCGACACGACCTGTGACGAAATTCTCAGTTTCGTGCGAGAACCTGTTCTGATGGACACCCTGCCGTCGTTGAATGAGGGGACGCCCGCACAGCACGGGCAGGGGGATTCCATGGCCGGCGAGAATCCGGATCTCGAAAAGATTGCCGCGGGCATCGCCGACGATGCCGCGCTGGACTGGCGACTGCTCGCCAAGCTCGATCCCGCTGCGTCCGACGCGGGCGACGGTCTGCGCGAACTGTCGCAGCTCGCCCAGGTTTTTCGCGGCCTGCAGCTCAAGCCCGAGCGCGCCGCCGCGAGCAAGGTGCAGTTCCGCTTCGCCGGGCTCGACGTGCTCGAACTGCTCGGGCGCGGTGCGCAGGGCGAAGTCTGGCGCGCCTACGATCCGATGCTCGACCAGGAAGTCGCACTGAAGCTGCGCCGCGTCGATTCCGACACGCTGTCGCACCATTTTCTCGCCGAAGGCCGCCGTCTCGCGAAGCTGCGCCATCCGAACATCGTCAGCGTCTACGGCGCCGCCGCGCAGGACGGCCGCGTCGGTCTGTGGATCGAACTCGTGCGCGGCCGCAGCCTCGCCGAGCTGCTGCAGGCCGACGGCCCGTTCGGTGCGGCCGACGCGGTGCAGATCGGCATCGAACTCTGCCGCGGCCTCGCCGCCGTGCACCGGCTCGGCCTGACGCATGGCGACGTCAAGGCGGAAAACGTGCTGCGCGACGTGACCGGTCGCATCGTCCTCGCCGATTTCGGCGCGGCGCGCGAATTCGACCGCAACGGCGCGTTCGATCCGGTGTCGGGCACGCGGCAGTACCTCGCGCCCGAAGTGCTCGGCGGCGACAACGCGAGTCCCGCGTCGGACCAGTTCGCGGTCGGCGTGCTGCTGTACCGGCTGTTGTCGGGCCGCTATCCGTATGCCGCCGACGATCTCGAAGGGCTGCGCCTGCAGCAGACTGCCGAAGCCCGGCGTCCGCTGCGCGAGCTGCGTCCCGATCTGCCGCGCGCACTGACGCGCGCGATCGAGCGCGCGCTCGCGCCGGATCCGGCGCGCCGGCATGCCGGCGTGCTCGTGCTGCTCGCCGCGCTCGAAGCGTCGCTGCGGCCCTGGCGCATGCGGCCGGCGCAGTGGGCCGCCGTTGCCGGCGTCTGTGCGCTGTTCGCCGCGGCGGCCGTGGTCTGGCGGCCGACGCCAGCCCCGGCCTTCGCGATCGACAGCGGCTTCTATCGCGACAGCGCCGGGCAGCGCGAACGCCTCGCCGACGGCGCGCCCATCACGGTCGGCGACCGGCTGCGGCTCGACGTCGCCGCCGGACAGCCGACCTGGGTCTACGTATTCAACGACGACGGTTCGGCCGCGCCGACCGTGCTGTTTCCGCTGCCGGGCATCGCGCCGGTCAATCCGCTGCGTCCCGGCACGCGCTGGCAATTGCCGGGACATGACGGCGTCAACGCGCTGAGCTGGCAGGTCGACCGCGAAGCCGAACGCGAGACCTTCGTCATCGTCGCGTCGACGCAACCGCTGGCGCCGGTCGAGCAGCGCATCGCGCAGTGGAACCACGCCGTCGATGCCGACGCCGCGCTGGTCGCGCGCGGCGTCGGCCGTCTCGCACCGGCGCTGTCGCCGACTGCGGTCGAAGGCGCCGGCCTCGCGGCGCTGCTGCGCGACATCGGGTGTGACGAGGCCAAGGCGTCGCTGCACTGTGAGCGCTTCGTGTTTCCTCACGCGCGGCGGTAGGCGAAGATCGGCGCACTGCTGCCGCCGCGCGCCGTGCGGGCGGCCGTTCGCCTCGGGGATCGCCGCATGCCGTGCCGTCGTTGTCGCTGGATCGTGGTGCTGCTCGCCGTCGTGTTCGCGCCGTTCGCCCGCGCCGACGTGGCGGCCGACGTCGACGCGCTGATTCCGACCGAGCAGTGGAAGCAGGCCAAGGCCGTCGCGGTCGCGGCGCTGGCCGATCCGCGCGAACACGATGCGGCGCTCGACGTGGTGTTCAACGTCGTGCTCGAAAGCCCGACCGACTTCACCCCGGACGAATGGACGCCGTGGGTAGCGGAACTGCGCGAACGCCGCGGCGCTGCCGATCCGCGCGCGCGATCGCTCGCCACACTCGCGAGCTGGCGCGCGCAGCAGGCGTTCCAGGCACGCGACCGCGAGGCAGCCACGGCGGCGGTCGACGAAGCGCTCGCGCTGCTGCGCAACGGCAACGGCCGCATCAGTGCGGCCGAGCAGGCCTACGTGCTCACGATCTCGGGACAGATCCGCGGCCTGCTCGGCAACTATGCCGACGGCGCCGCGCTGGCGGGAGAAGGCGTAGCCACATTGCGCACGCCGCGCAGCATGCTCGAGCGCGTGCGACGCCTGCGCGGGCTGTTCTTCCAGGCCTTGTTCGAAGACCGGCTCGCGCACATCGACACCGCGATCGCGCTCGCACGCCAGGGCATTGCCGAGGCCGAACAGCTCGGCGCGCCGAACAACGGCTATCGCCGCCGCCTCGTCGGCGTGCTCAGCGAAAGCCTGATCGCGCGCGGCGAGTTCACTGCGGTGCGCGATCTCATGCGGCCCGAACTCGAACGCCTGCGCGCGCAGCCCGAAGCGTCGCCGCGCGATCTCGCGATGACGCTGGGGCATCTGGCCGAAGCCGAGCGCCAGCTCGGCGATCGCGAACTCGCGTTGAACTATTACCGCGAATCGGCCCAGGCCGCGGCCAGCGATCCGGCGCTCGTCGCCTCGGGCAGCTACGCGGCGATTCTCGGCAACCTCGGCGCGCTCGCCTACGACCTCAAGCGCTACGACGAAGCCGACGACGCGCTCGGCCGCAACCTGAGCCTGCTCGAAAAGCAGTTCGGCGGCGACAGCCTGCGCGTCGTGCCGGCGCTGATCAACTTTGGCGAGCTGGCCTACGAGCGCAATCTGCTCGACGAAGCCGAGCAGCGCTTCCGCCGCGTGCTCGCGATCGTCGCGACGAAACTCGGCGAAGGGCATGCCGAAGGCGCGCCGGCGCTGCGCGGACTCGCGCGCGTGCTGCTGCGCCGCGGCGACGCGGCCGGTGCCGCGGCGATGTTCAAGGGCGCGGTCGCGCAGCAGGAGGCCGCGGCCGGCACCGAGCATCTGCAACTGCTGGGCTGGCGCTGCGATCTCGCCGAAGCGCTCGCGCAGAGCGGCGATGCGGCTGGCGCGTTCGACAACGCGCTGATCGTCGAACAGCGCCGCAACCGGCTCGTCGCGACGGTCGCTCCGGTGCTCGGCGAGACCCAGGCGCTGGAGTTCAAGCGCGGGCTCGCGCGCTGCAGCGAACGCCTGCTCGCGATCGCGGCCTCCGGGAGCGACGCCCGGCGGATCGAGGCAGCCTGGAACGAGATCGCCGCCGCGCGCGGACTCGCGACACGGCTCGCCGCGCAGCGCATCGCCTACGCGCGCGAACATGCCGACGCACCGGCGCGCGAGCGCTGGGAGCGATGGTCGAAAGCGGCATCGGCCTATGCCGATGCGGTGCGCGGCGGCGGCGATCCGGGTGCGCTCGCGACGCTGCGCCGCGAACTCGACGCGGCCGTCGAGGCGCTCGGCGACGGCACGCCGCTGCAGCCGCTCGTGCGTACGCCGATCGCGCGCCTGCGCGCGAATCTGCCGGAGCAGACCGCACTCGTTGCCTTCGCCGCCGGTGCCGGTGCGTCCGAACCGCGGCTCTATGCCTTCGTCGCCGAGGCCGGCGGTGCGCCGCGCCTGCTGGCGCTCGGCAAGGTCGACGCGCTCGATGCGCGCGCCGAGCGCTGGTATCGCCTGATGCGCGAACCCGGCCGCGACGCCGAATTGCGCGAAGCCGGCGTCGCGGTGCGTTCGCATTTCTTCGACGCGCTCGGACTCGCGCAGCCGGCCGGGCGTCTGTTCGTCGTTGCCGACGCCGGCGTGCACCGGCTCAATTTCGCCGCCTTGCCCGACGGCGGGGGTTTCCTCGTCGAGCGCGGCCTGCGCCTGCATCAGCTGGAGACCGAACAGGATCTCGCCTCGGCGTCGAATCCGACGCGCGACGGCCTGCTGCTGCTCGGCGTACCGGAACTCGCACGCACCGACGCGACCGCGCTCGGCCGGCTGCGCGGCAGCTGTCCCGAATTCGGCAGCGCGTTCGAACCGCTGCCCGGCGCCGAGCGCGAGATCGACGCGCTGGCACGGCTCTCGCGCGCGGCCGGCCGCGACGACGTCATCGCGCTCAAGGGCACGGCGGCCACGGCGACCGCGCTGCGCCGCGCGGCGCCGCAATCGGGAATCATCCACTTTGCGACACATGCATTCGAAATCGGCGCCGGCTGCGCCGCGCGCGCCGGCGCCGCGCGCCGCGGCGTCGGCCTGCGCCGCGACGACGCGCCCGTGGCCGACGCGGGTGCCGCGCTCGCCCGCGAAGCCGGGCTCGTGCTCAGCGGCGAGCGCGGCGGCAACGGCCTGCTGCTCGGCGCGGACGTCAGCACGCTCGCGCTCGACGGCGTCGGCTGGGTCGTGCTGTCGGCCTGCGACACCGGCCTCGGCGCGCGGCTCGACGACGAAGGCGTGTTCGGCCTGCGCCGCGCCTTCCGCCTCGCCGGCGCCCGCACCGTGCTCATGAGCCTGTGGCCCGTCGACGACACAGCGACTTCGGCCTGGATGGAAGCGCTGTACCGCGCGCGCCTGGAACGCAGGCGCGACACCGTCGACGCCGTCGCCGATGCCGATCTCGCCGTGCTGAAGTCGCGCCGCGAACGCGGCGAGTCGCCGCATCCGTTCTACTGGGCGGGGTTCGTGGCGGCGGGGGATTGGCGGTGAGCAGGGACTGCAGATGAGTGGATGGGAACTAGCGTCCTGTTTCGTAAATACGCTGAAAAAATTCCGGATGGATTTCGTCGCGAGACCAGGCGCACCGACGCGCCGTAGCGGCACTACGGCAACGCGGTGCAACGACGTATCGCGGCGAAGGACACCGGGTCAGTTCGCGATCGCCTGCGATGATCGATTCGTGCGTACGGGCGCGTAAGATTCCGCGAATCGGGTGCGCTGACGAGTTTCAACAACGCCCTGCACACGAAGTTTCAGACAGTCCCCGCAGATCCGGATCGTCGTCGATCAGGGTCTGAATTTCTTTGCTGACGCGTTCGA
>CAMLLF010000024.1 GCA_946480705.1 uncultured Lysobacteraceae bacterium
CCGCGCGACGTCACTCGTCGCCGCCGTCCCGCTTGAACGCGCCCGGCGCCGACCCGAAATCGCCGTCGGCTTCCGCGGCCATGTAGGCCCAGCTCACATAGACCGCGACGATCTGCGCGAGCTGTTCCGGGTCGACCTTGTCGAAGGTGTCGTCGGCGGTGTGGTGGTAGTCGAAGTAGCGCGTGCCGTCGTTGGTCAGGCTCAGCGCGGCCATGCCTTCGGCATGCATCGGACTCAGGTCGGGACCGCCGTTCGCATGGCCGCTGCCGCGCTCGACCCCGAGCGGCGCGAGCACCTGCATCATCGCGTCGATGGCCGGCAGGGCTTCGGGCTTCACGCTGGCATTGAGGCGCCAGATGCGGTCGCTGCCGAAATCCGATTCCGAGCCGAGCACATGCTGCGCGACCTCGTTCCTGTGCGCGGCGGCATAGGCCTTGCCGCCGTAGAGGCCGGCTTCCTCGTTCGCGAACGCCACGACGCGGATCGTGCGCTTCGGCGCCTGCGGCAGATGGCCGATCAGCGCGCCCGCGGCCATGCCGATCGTGACGCCGGCGCCGTCGTCGATCGCGCCGGTGCCGAGATCCCAGGAATCGAGATGGCCGCCCATGACGACGACTTCGTCGGGCTTCTCGCTGCCGGTGATTTCGCCGATGACGTTGGCGCCGGTGTAGTCGCCTTCGACGCCGCAATCGAGCTGCAGCTTCATCTGCACGGGCTGGCCGCGGCGCACCGCGGCTTCGATCAGGTCGGCATCGGGATTGGACACCGCGGCGGCCGGAATGCGCTTGCCGTCCGGATCCCACTGCGTGACGCCGGTATGCGGCAGACGATGGCTGTCGGTGCCGGCCGAGCGCAGCACGAACGCGGCCGCGCCGAGCTTCGCCGCGATCGCCGGACCGCGGCTGCGCACCGATGAACCGATGCCGTAGTCGTGACCGTCCTTGTGCGCGCGCATGCGCGCGCTGACGAACACGATCTTGCCTTTGACGTCGTCGCTGTTCGCCGCCTTCAGCGCATCGAGGCTGTCGAAGAACACGATCGGCGCGGTGATGCCGCCCTTGGGCGTGGCCGTCGAATAACCGAGTGCGGTCACCGCGAGCTGCTGCGCGAACGGCGCCACCAGCGACGCGCTTTCGCTGCGGCGCACCCACTTCGGATACGTGACCGGCTCGGTCCAGACCTTGTCGAAGCCGAGCGCCTTGAACTTCGCGACGGTCCAGTCGCGCGCCTTCTGATCGTTGACGCCGCCGGCGAGACGCGGACCGACCTCGGTCGTCAGCGATTCGAGCAGCGTATAGGCCTGCCGGTCGGTCAGCGCCTGGTCGCGCAGCGCGATCGCCTGCTTGACCGCCGCCTCCGGCACGGTCGTGATCGTCGCGGCGGACACGCCCGCAGCGAACAGGGCGAACAGGGCACAGGGCAGGGCACGCAGCATCATGGGTGCAGCTCCGAAGGCAAAGCGCCAATGCTGCCATGCGTGGTCGTTTCACGATCTAGGACTATCGTCATGGATCGCGGGCGGTTCGTGCGCGCCAGCCGGGTATTTCTGCAACATCGCCACCGGCTGTCCACGCAGCCATGGCGCTACGATGACCGCCGTAGTCATTCGGGGAGATGACGATGGCATCGGGCTGGCGGTGGATGTCGGTGCTCGCGATGGGTGTGGCGGTGGCCGGCTGTACGGCGCAGCCGCGGTTCGCCGGGGAGTACGAGCGCGAAGGCGCGGGCCGCGGCGCGGCGGAATACCTGCGTGAAGAGCGCGCCGAGCAGCGCGAACGCGTGTCCGGTGCGCTCGAACGCGCGCAGTTGTTCGCGGCGCGGCGTCTGCCGGCCGGCGAGACGGAATTGCAACCGGCGCGCTGGTTCCGCGCCGAGCAGCAGATGAAGGCGATGCGCCGTCATCTGCCGGGCGGCGACGGCAATCCGCTGAATGCGAAGGCGCAACCGCAGTGGCAGTGGCTCGGGCCGGCCAACGCGACGGGCCGCACGCGCACGCTCGAATTCGATCCGCGCAATCCGGACGTGATGTATGCGGGCGGCGTGTCGGGCGGAGTCTGGAAATCCGCCGACGCGGGTGCGAGCTGGCAGCCGCTGTCCGACGACGCGGTGAACCTCAACATCGGCGCGCTCGCGATCGATCCGGAGCGCCCGGACACGCTGTATGCGGGCACCGGCGAGCTGTATCGCGACAGCGGCATGCCGTGGTCGCCGATGAGCGGCTCGGGGATTCTCAAGAGCGTCGACGGCGGCGTCGCCTGGAGTCCGCTGCTCGCGACGCAGAATGCCGACTTCCGCTATGTCAGCGACATCGTGTTCAGTCCGCGCGATTCGCGGCGCCTGTACGCGGCGACGAACAGCGGCATCTGGCGATCGCGCGACGGCGGCGCGACGTTCGAACGCCTGCTGCGACCAGCCGATGCGAACGACCAGCGCCGTTACGAAGGCTGCACCGACCTCGCGATCCGCAACGACACCGAGCACGACTGGCTGCTCGCGACCTGCGCGTCGCGCTCGATCGCCGATCGCTACTGGCTGCCGGGCACGGTCACGCCGCCGGCCTGCGGCGGGCCGTGTCCCGCGGCGATATTCCTGAACACCGATGCAGGCAATGCCGGCCAGTGGGAAACCGTGCTGTCCGAAGCCGGGCAGGGCCGCACGCAGATCGACATCCACCGTGCCGACCAGCGCGTGATCTATGCGGTCGCGGCGAGCATCGCGCCGGGTTTCGACCGCAGCGGCGACGGCGTCGGCGACTATGAGAACGGGCTGCACGCGCTGTGGCGTTCCGAGGACGGCGGCCGCACCTGGGAGGCGCGGCTGCGCAACGACTCGGCGGACCTGCTGTCGGCGAGCCTGTTCCAGTTCCATTTCGCGGTGAGGCCGACGGTCTGCGGCGATCCCTCACAGCCGGATTTCTATGCGGCCGGCTGGTACAACAACGCGATCGCAGCCGATCCGCTCGACCGCGACACGGTCTGGGTCGGCGGCATGACGCTGTTCCGGTCCAGCGACGGCGGCCGCCGCTTCGGGCTCGCGAGCTACTACTTCGCGCCCGACGATTCCTACGTGCATCCGGACCAGCACCGGATCCGCTTTCATCCGCGCTACGACGGCGCGGCGAACCAGCGCCTGTTCAGCGCGCACGACGGCGGCATCGCGGTGACTGACAACGCGCGCGCGCCCGTCGGCATCGGTGACGCGGGACTCTGCGCGGCGCCGGCCGGCGAGCGCGTGCGCTGGCGCGACACGAGCCGCGGCATGGGCACGACGCAGTTCTACGCCGGCGCCGTATTCCCGGACGGCCGGCGCTACATGGGCGGCACGCAGGACAACGGCACCTGGCTCGGCGGCGACGACACCGGCGCGTTCGCCTGGCGCCACGTCTACGGCGGAGACGGCGGCTTCGCCGCGGTCAATCCGGTCAACACGAACGTGCTCTATGCGAGCGCGCAGTACATCTCGATGGGCAAGTCGGTCAACGGCGGGCAGACCTTCGCCGGCGCGACGCAGGGTCTCAGCGACCAGACGATCTTCATCATGCCTTACCTGATCGATCCGAACGCGCCGGACCGGCTCTGGGCCGCGGGCACGCGGCTCTGGCGCACCGACAACGCTGCGTCGACCTGGCGTCCCGTGAGCGCGCGCTTCGGCGCGGACTTCTTCAGCCGCAGCTCGGCCGTCGCGGTCGCGCCCGGCAATTCCAACCGGATGCTCGTCGGCAACCGCAACGCGATCTTCCGCAGCGACGCGGCGCTGTCGAGCACGACGACGACGGCCTGGGCGTCGGCCTCGCCGCGCGACGGCTGGGTGTCGCGGCTCGCGTTCGATCCGGTCGACACGAACATCGCGTATGCTACATATTCCACGTTTGGCGGAGTCCACGTCTGGAAATCGACCGACGCCGGCGCGAACTGGCAGCCGCTCGACGGCAGCGGCGACGGCGCATTGCCCGACGTGCCCGTGCACGCGATCGCGATCAATCCGTTGAACACGCGCGAAATCTACCTCGGCACGGATCTGGGGCTGTTCGTCTCGCTCGACGGCGGCGCGCACTGGGCGGTCGAGAACAGCGGCTACGCGAACGTCATCACCGAAGACCTGAAACTCGTGACGCCGCCCGGCGGACCGCCGCAACTGTTCGCGTTCACCTACGGCCGCGGCGTCTGGCGCGTGAATCTCGGCGATTTCGACGGCGAGCCCGACTACCGCATCGACACGCGCGTCGCCGGCATGTGGTGGAACCCGCAGTCCGACGGACACGGCCTGATGCTCGAACCCGTCGTCATCGACGGCGTGACGCACGTCGTGGCGAGCTGGTTCGTCTACGCCGACGGCGATCCGCTCTGGATGATCGGCGTGGGCCGCGCCGACGGCGGGCGCGTGCGCGTGCCGGTCACGGCGAGCCGCGGCGCGAGCTTCCCGCCGAATTTCCGCGCGGCGGACGTGCAGCAATATGCCTGGGGCGAACTCGATCTCGAGTTCCGCTCGCCGACGCAGGCGACCTTGCGCTGGACCAGCACGCTGCCGGGCTTCGGCAGCGGCGAGCTGCCGATCGAATCGCTGGTCGCCGCGGCCTCGCCGGCCGACGACGCGCCCGGTGCCGGCATACGTGCCTGCCACAGCGGCAACTGGTTCCAGCCGGCGCAGAGCGGCCATGGTTTCTTCCTGCATGTGTTCGGCAGCGGCGACGCGCGCCAGCTCGTCGCGGTCTGGTACGTGTTCGATGGCGGCAAGCCGCTGTTCCTCGTCGGCGCCGGACCAGTCACCGGCGACTCGGCGACCTTGCAGCTCGGCATCACGCGCGGCCCGGATTTTCCGCCGGACTATCGCGTCGCCGATCTCGATCGCCGCGTCTGGGGCACCGCGACGTTCCGCTTCACCGGTGCGAACGCGGCGGAGGTCGAATGGACGCCGCAGCTCGCGGGCTATACGGCGGGGCGGCTCGATCTCGTGCGGTTGACGGAACAGCTGGGACGAACCTGCGCGCCGTAGGGCGCAATAACCGAAGGGCATTGCGCCGAGTCCGTCTCGCGGCTCGCTGCCGGGTCGTCGGCGAAAGACGCGGTGCACGCACCTTTTGCTTTTTGCTTTTTGCTTTTACGTGTGCGCGGGAAAGACGGCGCAATGCGCGGGAAGACGGCGCAATGCGCGGGAAGACGGCGCAATGCCCTTCGGGTATTGGGCCGTACGCAAAAGCGCTCGCGTCGGGAAGATGGCGCAATGCCCTTCGGTTATTGCGCCGTGCGCAAAGGGTTTCGCGTCGGGGGGATGGCGCAATGCCCTTCGGTTATTACGCCCTACATAGAGGCTTTCGCATCGTGGAGATGGCGCAATGCCCTTCGGTTATTGCGCCCTACGTGGCGGTGGGGTGTTCGCGAGGCGCTTGCACAATGCGTCGAGCGTGACGCCTTCGTTGGCGGCGTGCACGCCGTGGGTGCTGAGTTTCGGCGCGTCGTCGCGGCCGCCATGGTGTACGCCGATCACGTTCCAGTCGTCGTCGAACACGGGACTGCCCGAGCTGCCCGGCTCGGTCGCGGTGCGGTAATGGAACAGGCGAGGCAGCCAGTCGACATCGATGATCGTGCTGTTCTTCGTCGAGATCTGCAGGTCGCGGCCGTTCGGATGGCCGATCACGAACGCCGACGTCGCCTGTGCCGCCAGGCGGCGCTGCACGCGCAGTCCGCGAGCGCGCGGCGGCTGTTCGTCGAGCCGCACGATCGTGATGTCGAGACGTTCGTACCGGCCTAGCACGATGCCGATGTCGCCGGGGCGCGAGGAGAACAGCACTTCGGCGACGCCGTAATGCTTGCCGGGCCGGCGCCCGGCGATCGCTTCGCTCGTGAACGCGATCCAGGCATCGTGCGGATGCAGCGCGCCGGCGACGGTTTCGCTGATGACGTGCGCATTCGTCACGAAGACGAGTTCGGCCGGTGCGTCGGGCCAGAGGCTGCGGCGATCGACGAGAAAGCCCGTGCCGACGCGACGCCCCGTCGTCGTGCAGACGCAGCCGATCGACTCGCAGATCTGCGCGATGCGCGCGAGATCGAGACCGGTGTCGTTGCAGAAGTTCCGCTCGTAGGCCGTGTCGATCTCGCGCAGGTCGTTGATCTGCGCGGCGTCGAACGCGACCGTGCCGGTCGTGGCATGGCCGTGCTCGAGCAGGCGCGACGAAAGCCGCGCGGCGCAGCCGTCGTCGGGCCGCAGCGCGTCGCCCTGCCAGATCTCGCGCAGCTGACGCGCGTACGCGGCGAGCTGGAACGCCGTCGTGCGCGGATGTTCCAGCAGCCGCTGCAGCCAGTGCTGCGCCGCGTCGCAGGCGTCGCCGAGCGCGAGGCAGGCTTCCGAAAGCGTCGCGATATGCCACGGCGTGTCGTCGTCGTCGGTCCCGGCGAGTTGCGGTTGCAGCATCGCAATGAGCGCGCGCGCTTCGTCTGCCATATCCGCGGGCGGCAGCGTGGCCGCATCACGTGCGCGCCGCAGACGCAGCGCGATCGCATTGATGCGCAGCCATGGATTCCGCGGGGCGTCGCGCAACGCATCGTCGTAACGGCGCACGGCTTCGTCGAGCAGCGCGCGGACGCCGCTGTCGCCGGGCGCACACGGCCCGGCCGCGCGCACGAAGCGGTCCTTCGCCACGCGCGCGGACAGGCCGAGCAGTTCGACGACGGCACCTCGGTCCGCATCGTCCCGCGCCGTCCGTCGCGCTCGCCCGATCGCAACCGCGAGGTGTGCCTCGGCTTCGTCGAGCCCGCCGCAATCGATCAGCGCCTGCGCGTAGTGTGCGTCGAGCACCGCATCGGACCGGCCGCCATTCGCACGCCACGCCGCAATGAGTTCTCCGGTGAGGCGGTAGCGGCGGTTCGCATTGAGCACGCGCGCCGCGGCGCGTATCGTTTCGTCGCCGCGGGCGTCCGGCGATGCGTTCGCGGTCGCGCCCAACTGCGCGACGGCGGCCGCAATGATCCACTCGGCTTCGGCGACCCATTGCCCGCGGCGCAATGCGTCGGCGACGGCAGCCGCGCGTACCGCTTGTTCATCCATGTCCCTTCCTCGCGTCCGATCGCGCGTCGTTGCGCGGATCGAAGTGTGGACATGGGGAAAGCGTTCTCTCAGATCTCTTCGAGACGCCGCCGCATCGTGCGGTAGCGTTCGGACAGCCGCATCAACGCGGCGGGCTGTTCTTCAGCAGATCGCGTATCTCGGTCAGCAGCACGACTTCGGGCGCCGGCGCTGCCGGTACTTCCTCCTGCTTGCGCATGAGCCGGTTCATGAGCTTCACGACGAGAAAGATCGCGAGCGCGACGATCGCGAACTGGATGATCGTGTTGAGGAACGCGCCGAACTGGATCGCGACTTCGCCCTTGCCGTCGGGGCCGGCCGCCTGAAGTATCCATCTGTACGCGGAAAAATCGACGCCGCCGATCAGGAGGCCGATCGGACGATCTTGCCGAACGCCGCACCGATGACGACGCCGACGGCGAGGTCGATCACATTGCCGCGCATCGCGAATGCCTTGAACTCGTTGAAGAAGCTCATAGTCAGGTCTCCTTAGGGTTGCGCTGGAAGGCGGCGGCCCGCCGCTCGCGGGAGTTGTACACGAAAGACGTGGCGTGCGTCGCCGGATGTGCGACGTGTTGCACCAGTGCGTCTGCGAGAAGGAAATAGTGGACAGGAGTGTGAAAAGAGAGGGCGGCGGCGGAAGACGTCCTCCGGTCCGACGTCGGGAAGAGGGTAAGAAACGTCAGCAAAGCGGGCTGCTCGATGTTCGCGATTGCTGCCGGTTGCCGCGAAGATCGGTGCACCTTGCTCGCTGGTGTTTCCCCCTCACCCGACCCTCTCTCCGAGCGGGCACGGGGGAGAGCGCCTTGGGCCGCGTTCGTATTCGAGTGAGCCGATCCATTTGCCACAATTGCACTCTTTCCTCACTCCTTCCACTCACTCTCCCGCTGTTACACGATCCGTCCCCTGAGCGAAGCCACGCCGCCGAGCGTGGCCTCGAACGAGTCGCCGCGGACGAGGGCGGCGACGCCGGCGGGGGTGCCGGTGAAGATCAGGTCGCCCGGCGCGAGTTCGAACAGTTTGGACAGTTCGTGGATGATCTCGGCGGTGTTGAAGATCATCTCGCTGATGTCGCTGTTCTGGCGCGGCTCGCCGTTGACGAGCAGCGACAGCGTCGCGTGCTGCGGGTGCGCGCCGGCGTGGACCGGGCGCAGCGTCGAGACCGGTGCCGACGCGTCGAAGCCCTTGGCCACGTCCCAGGGCAGGCTCTTGGCCTTGGCCACGGCCTGCAGGTCGCGGCGCGTGAGGTCGAGGCCGACGCCGTAGCCGAACACGTGGTCGAGCGCGGCATCGACCGGAATGTTCCGGCCGCCGCTCTTCAGCGCGACCACCATTTCCACTTCGTGATGCAGGTCGGCCGTCGCGCTCGGATACGGCACGTCGCGGCCGTCGGTGACGACCGCGTCGGCGGGCTTCAGGAAGAACGTCGGCTGCGTGCGATTGACCTCGGCGCCCATCTCCTTGGCATGGTCGGCGTAGTTGCGGCCGACGCAATAGATGCGATGCACCGGAAAGCGCTGCTCGCTGTCGAGCACGGGCACGCTGGCGACGGGCGGGACGGGAATCACGAAGCTCATGGCAACCTCGGCAGGACACAGGTCAGGGGCGGGCGCCCGGCCATGCGCGGCGGGCGTCCGGCAGAACGACGAGCATAGCAATGCGCCACCGCACCCGCGCTATAGTCCGCCGCATGAGCGCTCGTGCCACGGATGCCGCAGAAGCCCGCACTCTCGAACGTTGCGCCGCGCTCGACGCGCGACTCGTCGCGGCGATACGCGGTATCCGCCTGCTGCAGATCGTCAGCTGGCCGGCCTCGGCGCAGCACCGCTTCATCGAGAACTGGCAGCGCGGCGAGCGCAGCCTGCCCGACGTGCGCTATGCGCCGCCGGACCTCGGTGCCGAGCGCGACGAACTCATCGCGATCGGCCGCGAAGCCGACGCCGGGCATCCGGTCGGCGACTATCTGCGCCGCAGCGCCGAATCCTGGCGCATCGCGACCGACCTGCTGCAGGCCGTCGGCAGCACGGCCGTCACCGAGCACTCGACGCGGCTCTACGGCCGCCCCGGCGACCGGCTGCCGGGTTCGGAGCTGACCAATCTCGACGCCGCGCGGCATTTCATCGGACTTGCCGGCGAACTCGATCAGGAAATCCTCGCGAGCGATGCCGACTACTGCATTCCGGCCGAAACGCTGCAGGCCGAACTGCAGGCGCAGCTCGACGGGTTCTTCCACTCGCACAAGATCCAGGTCGAGATCGATCCCGACCTGATTGCGAAGGCCGCCGCAGGACCGACACGGATCCGGCTGCGCTCGGCGACCTGTTTTTCCGAGTACGACCGCCATCAGCTCGTCGAGCACGAGGCGTTCGTGCATTCCTTGACCGGCCTCAACGGCCGCGAGCAGCCGCACCTCAAATCGCTGGGCCGTTCCTCGCCGCGCGTGACCGCGACGCAGGAGGGGCTCGCCGTGTTCGCCGAGCTCATGTCGGGCTCGATCGACATCGAACGCATGAAGCGCATTTCGCTGCGCATCGTCGCGATCGACATGGCGCTGTCGGGCGCCGACTTCATCGACGTGTTCCGCTATTTCCTCGACGCCGGCCAGACTGAATCGGACAGCTTCGCCTCGACCCAGCGCGTGTTCCGCGGCGTGCCGGTGCAGGGCGGCGCGGCGTTCACGAAGGACAACGTCTACCTGCACGGCCTGCTGACCGTCCACACGTTCTTCCGCTGGACCCTGAAGCATCGCCGCCTGAACCTGTCGCGCGCGCTGTTCGCCGGCAAGATGGCGCTGCACGACGTGATCGCGCTCGAGCCGTACTTCGAGTCGGGCTACATCGCCCAGCCGCTGTACCTGCCGCCCTGGGTCCAGCGCGCGAACGGCCTGGCCGGCATGCTCGCGTTCTCGCTGTTCGCCAATCACATCCGGATCGGGTCGGTCGAAGCCGGCGACCTCGTGCTCGGTGTCTGACCGGGCGCGACATTCCCTACCGCCCAACTGCAAAGAAATGTGACCGCCGATCCGTGCGCGGCCATGCGCGCTAGTCTTGCCCGCGTTCGCATCCGTCGGTCTGCCGGCGGATGCCAATGTTCACCCGCTTCCGCCGCCTCCGGCGGAAGTCGTTGTTCACCCACTTCCGCCGCCTCCGGCGGAAGTCGTTGTTCACCAGGGGGAGCAGGCGCAGTCCGAGAGCTGCGCATGGGCCCGGACACGGCGACCAGGATGGTTGCCGTGTCGCTTATCCGGCCCGCCCCGCCCGGTCATTTCCCGCGACGTTCCTGCCGGTCCGATCCGACCCGTTGCACGGCGTCGTGCGCGAGGCCTTCGACGACTGCGTCGAGCTCCGCGAGCGCGGGTGTCGTTCCGTGTTTCGCGACGAGTTTCGCGACCGCGCGCTCGTAGCGTTGCGCCCCGTCGGGGCGTTCGATCTGTTCATAGCTGAAACCGAGGTGTTCCTGCGCATCGTCGGCGGCGCCGTCGACGATCGTCAGCGGCACGGTCAGCAGCACGTAGCTGCGGCCGTCGTCGCTGAGTCCCTGGAACACGTAGCTCACGCGTCGCGAAGTTGCGAAGCCGACATCGGGCACGAACTGCGTGACCACGCGAATGCCGCGGCCGCCTTGGAAGCGCAGCGCGCGCCGCTCCACGGTGAACTGCGGGCTCATGTCGAGGAACGGGATCATTGGCCAGTGAGCGACCGCGCCGGGCGGGCCGGCGAGCCAGCGGCGCAGCGCGTCGAATTCCTTGGCCACGTGGCCGCCCGGCTTCCGGCCGTCGTCGAAGATGCGCAGATAGTCGGCGACCGGAAACACGCGCAGCGATGCGTCCAGCAGGTCGGGTCCGCCGTAGCACGCGCGCAGATCGAAACGCAGGTGCGCGGGCATGTCGTAATAGTGAGGCTTGAGCACCCGCATCGGATCGCGTGCGAGCGCGGCACGCGCCTGCGCGTCGTAGGTCGGTTGCGCGTCGATGCGTTCAACGTGCGGCGTGCAGCCGCGAGGCGGCCGCAGCGACCAGCCGTCGCGTCCGATCGTCGCGGCGGCGAGCGGTTCGGCCAGCAGCGCGACGAAGCCCGTCGCGATCACCGCCGTCAGCGACCGGATTCCGGCATTCATGCGTTCGTCCCCGTTGCGAAAGCGCAAAGTATAAGCACGGCGTCTACACTCGCCGGCGACCTCCAGACGCGGCCTTGGCGACCATGTTCAGTCAGCGCATCGAGCACGCACGGTTCAAGCAACTCCGCCGCGGTCTGTTCTCGTACTCCGGCATCGTGGTATTGATCGGGCAGCGCGACATACCGGTCCACATCGCAGGGCGCAGCGCCCGGAACCTCGAACGCGCCGCCGCCGAACTCGAGCCGCTGTTCGACGATTTCTACGCCGCCGTCGCTCCGGCCACGTCGGAATTCTTCGCCGGGTACGACGCCGTTCGCGATGCCGTCCGCGACGGCGAAGTGACGCTCGCGGAACTCGGCGGATCGCTGCCGGAACTGCGCGAGTCCGCGGAAATCTGGCGGCACCTCGTGCTCGAACGCATCGACATCGAGCCGAAACGCACGACGCCGCTGCGGCTGTCGTTCCGCGCACCGTGGGACATCGAGCACGACTACGGCATCTATCTCGCCGGCGGGCGGATGTCGTATGCGGGTGTCAGCGTCTGAAGTGCGGAACTACTCGAATCCGTCCGCAAACACGCGATCGCCGCGGCGGCGCGCAAGCAGCTCCAAATACACTTCAAGATTCGTATACCCGGCGGTGCCGAGCAGCGGTTGAGACAGTTGCAGGCCGTTGTTGTCGGCCGCGCCATTGCTCAGGCCCAGGGCGGCGTGCTGCAGCTCGAACGCATCGGGCAGGCCGTCGGCATCGCTGTCGACGGGCGCGGGCGGCGGCGCGCCGGGGCTGAAGTCGAGCGTGAAGGCGTCGTTCGCGGCCGGTTGGTCGTGCGGCAGCGGTGGTATCGCGCCGGCCGTTGCCGAGGCGGCGTAGCGGCGGTCCATCGCATCGTGCGGCTGCGCGCCGGCATCGAGCGGCAGGTAGCGCTGCAGTCGGTCGCCGCGGTGATAGGTCACGAGCGGAAACGCATGCCGTTCGGTGCGCCGCTGTGCCGAGCCGAGGTCGGTATTGCCGGCGGGGCCCGGCGGGAAATCGTTGCAGCAGTAGAACAGCGCGTAGTCGGCCAGCGCTGCGAATCGGTCGATGCGGTTGTCGGCGACGTAGAGCGTGTTTTCGCTGGGCGGATCGCCGTCGTCGGTGTCGAGCAGCGCGAAGGCTGCAAGGCCGTAGCTGAAGCCGCTGCGTGTCACGAAGCGATTGCCGACGAGATTGAGCTGCACGCGGAACGGACCGTTCTCGCGCTCGGCGTCGACCCAGGGACCGTAGTCGATGAAATAGCCCGGGTCGAGGTAGAGGTTGTTGCTGACTTCGAGCCGCAGCGGCACGTTCCGGCACGCGCTGATATCGCGCGGCGGCAGGTCGTCGGGCGAACTCGATTCGCAGGTGATCTCGGGCAGGCGGCCCTTGATGCGATACCAGAGGTTGCGCAGCAGGCTGATGCCGTCGAGCGGATATGTCGTGTTCGAATAGTTCAGCAGCGCACCGCCGTAGGTCGCGTGATCGCCGACGGTCTCGGCGATGACCGAATCCTGCAGCGTGATCTGCGAGGCCCAGCTCAGCTGCACGGCTTCGTCGCTCGCGTTGGCGAGCGACACGTGATCGAGCATCGCGCGGCGGATGCCGTCGAGACGCAGCGCATCGTCGGCGCCGGGACAGTCGCCGGGCGGGCTCAGATGACAGGCCGGGCGCGAGCGCAGATGACGCACGACGAGGTTGTCGCAGTTCACGCCGCCGTAGTGCGTGCCGCAGACGAGACCGCGCACGGTGATGCCGCCGGGCGAGGTCTGGCCGGCGATCGTCACGTCGCCCGCGCGCACGGTCGCGATCCCGTCGATGATGCCGCTGACGGCGAACAGCACGGTGCGCGGACCGCTCTGGCGCAGCGCCCAGTTCAGCGAGCCGGCATTGCCGCCGCCGTTCGCGCCGGCCGGATCGGCCGCGAGCGTCGTCACGTAGAGCACGCGGCCGCCGCGGCCGCCGCTCGCGGCCGCGCCGAACCCTTCGGCGCCGGGAAACGCGGGCAACACGTGCGCCGGCGCGGGCAACGCGGCGCCGATCAGAAGTACCGCAGCGAGACG
Source organism: uncultured Lysobacteraceae bacterium (assembly GCA_946480705.1). The sequence continues at coordinate 13,251 of CAMLLF010000024.1, forward strand.
ACGAGCAGCGTGCATGACTTCCCCCGACGCTTCCGCGTTCGATCCATGCAAGCGCAGGACCGGACCCGCGCAGGACACGCGGTTCAGCGGCTGTCGCCGAACCAGCGCAGCGTCGCGGTGAACGCGGTCGGGAAAATGCTGTTGTGGGTCTCGTCGTCCACGACACGCGCGCGCAGCCGGTCGGCGGGCAGTCCCTGCGCGATCAGCGCGGCTTCCAGGCGGCGCAGGTCCGAGGCCATGACCGGATTCTCGAGTCCGCCGGCGGCGAGGAACACCTGCGGCGCCGCGGCGGCATCGAAGCGCCGGTCTGCGATGAGGCGGAAGATGACGCCGCCGTCGTACCAGAGCGACGGGCCGATCAGCGTGTAGCGCGCGAACGCCTGCGGCCGCGTCGCGAGCAGGTAGGCGCCGGACAGGCCGCCGTAGGAATGGCCGACGTAACTCGCACGAGCGAGATCGAGCGGATGGCGCGCCGCCGGCGCGAGCGACAGCAGGACGGCAAGCACGCGGGCCAGAGGCGCATGCGGCGATTCCGAAGGCGATGCGCGATGGTAGTCCTGCCGCCGAGGCCTGCCATTTCTGTCCGCTCATCGCGCAGTGCGTCACGAAATGTCCGCAGGCCTCTGGTATCGTCGCCGCTTCCCCATGCCCAGGCCGCAGCCTCGCAGGAGATCGTGCGTGATCGCAGATAGCTCCCGCCGCTGCCGCCATCGTGCGCCGCCGACCCTGCGTTTCGACCGTCGCCGTCGAATGCATTCGCGCGGCTGCCGCGTCGCGCGATGTGTGCACGCC
>CAMLLF010000025.1 GCA_946480705.1 uncultured Lysobacteraceae bacterium
GTCGACACGACAGCACAGGGCGGCTACCAGTACGGCTACACGATCCGCGGCGTCGCGGGCGACGTCGAAGGCGACGTGTCGAACTGCTTCGACGTGACCTCGACCGCGGCCTGCACGCTGCAGCCGACGTTCGATCCGGGCAGCGTGGGTATTTCCAATACCGAAGGCGCGAACTGCCATGTCGCGCTGAGCTGGGACGCCGGCACGAGCGCCTGCCCCGCTGCGCCGCTGGGCTACAAGATCGAGCGCGACACGACCCTCGCGTTCGCCGCACCGACGGTGCTCGCGGCTGCGCATCCGAGCGCCAGCTACGACGACACGGCGCCGAATCCGAGCACGCCGTATTTCTATCGCGTGCAAGCCATCGACGCGGCCGGCAACACCGGCGGCACGAGCCCGATCTTCGGCATGACGGCGGTCGGCGCGAGCGGTATCGGCAGCACGGAATATGCGGACAACGCCGACAACCTGATCTACCTGACGACCGAAGCGCCGTGGCATCTGAGCTCGCTGACGACGTCGCCGGGCGGCGGCCGCAACTACTTCATGGGCGCGGAAACCGGCACGTATACGACCGATCTGTGCACGGCCGTCACGACGCCGCGCATCGCCGTGCAGGCCGGTGCGAGCATGCTGAGCTTCAACGCGCGCTACGACATCGAGCATCGCTGGGACGGCGTGGTCATGCAGGTATCGACCGACAACGGCGCGACCTGGGCCGACTTGCCGCCCGACGGCGGCTACCCGAGCTCGTTCGGTGACACGCAGGGCAACGGCTGCAATTTCCCGGCCTCGCAGGGCGCATTCAACGGCGTGACGACGGCATCGAGCAACGCCGATCCGAACAACGGCACGGCCACCGCCGTGTACAAGCCGTTCACGCGCAACCTGTCGTCCTTCGTCGGCCAGACGGTCAAGATCCGCTGGATCTTCTCGTCCGACTCCGGCCTGGAGTTCCAGGGCTTCTTCCTGGATGACATCTCGGTCGGCGGCAAGCCGGCGGACACGCTGTTCGAGGACGAGTTCGATCCGACGGCGCCGGCCAACTGCAACTGAGCCCGGCGGGCTGATGGCGTGACGAAAAGCGCGGCCGCAAGGCCGCGCTTTTTTTACTTTGGGATGTCTGCAGTCCGCATCAAGGCACTGCTTCGAACCCGTCGGCGAAAATCGCGTCGGGCACTTTCGCGACGAACACGCCGCTGCCCCACTCCACCTGGTTGTCGCCGTCCGGATGCAGCGCGGCGACGAATACGAGGTCGCCGCGGTTGTTGAGCATCGGCATGCCCGAGAACACAGAATCCGTGTTGTGCTGCCCGATGCGCCCGGCGCCGAGGTCGGTCGCCACGGCGTCGCCCTTGCCGGCAGCACGCGCGAGCGTGGTGCCGTCGCCGATGTAGATCGCCTGCCCGTTCGCATCGCGCGCGCGGAACGCGACGAGGCCCGCGTCGTTGATCGCCGGCGGAAAGAACTCGAGTTCGCGGATCGTGCCGGCCGGGTCGACGACGGCGATCTCGGTCAGCGTCGCGCCGTCGACGCGATACACGACGCGGCGGCTGTCGTCGGCGCGCGTCGCGATGAACGCGACGCGGCCGTTGTCGCTGAGCGCGAGCGAGTTGTCGAACTGGCGTATCGGCGACAGCGGGTCGGTGCCGCGATTCGCGGCGACGCGCGTCGACGAGCCGTCGCTCGCGAAACGGCGGATCTCGGTGTTGCTCGTCAGATCGGGCGACGTCGCGACTTTCGCGACGATCTCGCGCGCGTCGTCGAAGGCCGGCGTGTAGAGATACGTGTAGCTGCTGCCGGGATCCACGCCGGTGTCGGCGGCATGGAACAGCGCCGCGTTGCCGGGCAGCACCGACGCGTAGGCGCGGCCGCTCGAATAATTCGCCTGGAATCCGATCTGTCCGGCCGCATTGATGCCGGGCGTGCTGTAGCTGTTCGCGATCACCGGCGTCGTCGACACGCGTGTCGCGTTCTGCACGGCGTGGTCGTAGCGATAGATGCCGTCGGCGCTCGGCGTCTCGATCAACGTGAACACGGCCAAGCCGCCGTTGTTGAGGCGCAGGGACGCGCTGATCAGCGAATCGAGCGGGCCGTAGAACACGACACCGCCGCTGCCGTTGCCGTCGCCGAACCAGACGCCGGGGCTGCTGCTGCTGCCGTTGGGGACCACTTGTACCGGAAACGCGACGCGCCCCGCGTCGTCGATGTCGGCGCTGATGCTGTTGAACGACGAGCCCGGCGGCAGGTTGTAGCCGTTGTCGTTGACGAGCAGATTCGTGCGCGCCTGCAGTTGCGGCGGTGCGTACTGCGGCAGTTGCGCCTGGGCGCCGGCACCGGCTGCCATCGCAACGACGGAAAACGAAAAAATGCGGATCCTGCGAACCATGCAAGCGACCTCATGCAGTGCGCCCCCGACCCTCGACTTTAGCGGACCTGCGGTAACGCGTCGTGATGACGGCGCCTGCCGGCCGTCGTGGCTGAAACCGCGACCCGCTCCGATCATGACTAGCGACGCGAACGCCGCGCTGCCGTCGCGCCGGCACCGTCGTCGTCGATCACGCGCTGCAGCAGCCAGCGCATCGCCTTGCGCACGCTCTTCGGATCCTGCCCGGCAGCGAGGTCGAGCGCGGCACGGTCGAACGCCGCGGACAGCAGCGAGGCGAGCGGGGCTACGGGCACGTTGCGCGCGAGTCCGGCCGCGGCCAGCCCTTCCGACAGCGCGGCGGCGGCATGCGCGTCGTCGATCGCCCGCATGTCGTCGAGCCCGAGCACGGCCGGTCCGTCGATCAGCAACAGCCGCGTGCGGCCGTTCTCGCTCATCGCATCGAGATATGCGTCGCCGCCGGCGAGCAGCGCCTGCCGCGGCGACAGCTTCCCGGGCGTCGCCTCGGCGATGCGGTCGCGCACGAGCCGCGCCTCGGACGCGACGACCGCGCGGAACAGATCGCGCTTGTCGACGAAGTGGTGATACAGCGCGCCGCGCGTGATGCCGGCGGCGGCACAGAGATCGGGCGTGGAGGTTTCCGCATAGCCGCGCTGCACGAACAGCCCCCGCGCGGATTCCAGCAGGGCCGCGCGCGTCGCGTCGGTGCGTTCGCGATTGGATCGCCTCGTTTGCATACATGCAGCCTGTATGTTAGTTTGACATTCACATACAGCATGTATGTAAGTAATCGCACCCGCAAGACCCGCCCCCACCAGACTCGAGGAACCGCGCTCATGAAAATCGCCAGCTTCTACCCCGTGCTCATGGTGGACGACGTCGCCGCGACGGCCGCGTTCTACCGCAGCCATTTCGGCTTCGTTCCGCTGTTTGACAGCGGCTGGTACGTGCATCTGCAGCAGGCCGGCGACGCGCAGGTCAATCTCGCGCTGCTCGACGGCAACCACGCGACGATTCCGGCCGGGTCGCGCGGCCGTGCTGCAGGGCTGCTGCTGAACTTCGAAGTCGACGATGTCGACGCGGTACACGCGCGACTGCAGGGCGCCGGCCTGCCTATCCTGCATTCGCTGCGCGACGAGGCCTTCGGCCAGCGCCACTTCATCACGGCCGATCCGAACGGCGTGCTCATCGACGTGATCACGCCGATCCCGCCGAGCGCCGAATTCGCCGCCCGGTACGAGGCATCCGCGCTGCCGCGCTGAGCCCTGCCGGCCGGACTTCACTTGCCGGCGGGAAGCGGCTACCGTGCTGAGCCCGCCCGCGCGAGCATTCGCCGTGTTCCGATTCGCCATCGTCCGACCGCCCAGCCCGAACTTCGCCGCAGGCCTGACGCGGGAAAATCTCGGGCCGCCGGATTTTCCGCTCGCACTCGCTCAGCACGCGCAGTACTGCACTGCGCTCGAACGCTGCGGCCTTGCGCTGATCCGGCTCGACCCCGACGCACGCCATCCCGACGCCACGTTCGTCGAAGACACGGCGGTCCTGCTGCCGCGCTGCAACGTGATCACGCGTCCCGGCGCGGACAGCCGCCGCGGCGAAATCGACGCGATCAGCGAAAGCCTGGCGCAGCAGGGCCTCGCGCTGCAGCCGATCGTCGACCCGGGCACGGTCGACGGCGGCGACATCTGCGAAGCCGGCGAACACGTCTTCATCGGCATCTCGGCGCGCACGAACGCGGCCGGCGCGCAGCAGCTCGCGCAGCATCTGCAAGCCGCCGGCTACGGCACGAGCTTCGTCGACATCCGCGGCGTCGACGGCATCCTGCATCTGAAGAGCGGCATGAGCTGGCTCGGCGACGGCCGCCTGCTGCTGATCGACGCGCTGGCGCAGGACCCGGCCTTCGCGTCCTACGAGCGCGTCCGCGTCGAGTCCGACGAGGCCTACGCGGCCAATGCCGTGCGCGTGAACGATCACGTGCTGCTGGCCGCGGGCTACCGGCGCACCGCGGCGCGGCTGCGCGAACTCGGCTACGCGCTGATCGAGCTCGACATGAGCGAGTACCGCAAGATGGACGGCGGCCTGAGCTGCCTGTCGCTGCGCTACTGAGTACCGCCATGACCCTCGTCGCCGCAACCGAACGCCTTCGCCTGTGCCGCTTCGACGAAACCGATGCGGCCTTCGTGCTGCAGCTCGTCAACGAGCCGTCGTGGCTGCAGTACATCGGCGACAAGAACGTGCGCACGCTCGACGACGCGCGCGCCTATCTCGTCAACGGCCCGCTCGCGATGTACGAACGCTGCGGGCACGGCCTCTACCGCGTCGATCTCAAGGACAGCGGCGAGGCGATCGGCATGTGCGGCCTGATCCGTCGCGACACGCTGCCCGACGTCGACATCGGCTATGCGTTCCTGCCTGCGCACTGGGGCCGCGGCTACGCCGAAGAGGCGACGCGCGCGACACTCGCGCATGCGCGCGAGATCGGCCTGCGCCGCCTGCTGGCGATCGTGACGCCGGGCAACGAACGCTCGATCCGTCTGCTCGACAAGCTCGGCCTGCGCTACGAATGCGACATCGAAATGCGGCCCGGCGACGTCACGGCCGTGTTCGCGGCGGATCTGGCCGCACCGCCGTGATCGCCGCGCGCACGCTACTCGTTGCCGCCGCCATCGGCGGCGCGCTCGCCGTCGGCCTCGGCGCCTTCGGCGCGCACGCCCTGCGCGACTCGCTCGATGCATCCGCGCTCGCGCTCTGGCGCACGGCCGTCGACTACCTGTTCTGGCACGTGCTCGCCGCGCTGTTCGCCGCGCGTCTCGCGCAGGCGACCGGCACGCGCGGTGCCGCGATCGCGGCATTGCTGTTTCTCGCCGGCGCGGCCGTGTTTTCATCGACGCTGTTCGCGCTCGCCCTCGGCGCCCCACGCCTCCTCGGCGCCGTCACGCCGCTCGGCGGCGCCGCGATGATCGCCGGATGGCTGACGCTGGCCTGGAGCCTTGCGAAGAAACCGTAGGTTGGCGGTGAGCCCAACGGGCGCCCCCCAACATCGAGGTGTTCGCTTCCGGCGATCGTCTGGCGAAGGAATTGGCCAGCGGTGCCTTTCGAAAACGGCGCGGCGGGTCCATTCCTCCGGCACGGTTCTTCGATGCGGAGGCGCCGCGATGTTGGGGTTCGCCCATCGGGCGCACCGCTAACCTACGAGACTCCGGAACGCAAAAAATCCGCACGCCGGTTGCAGCCGACGTGCGGACCTCAGGGGGAGAAACAACGTACTGCGAATAGCTGCGCCGTCCGTGGCGCCCCGCTCAACTCCCATGCGGTGTGCGGCGCGACCGGAGCCGCGCCGCCGGTGATCAGAAGTGCGTGATGCGCCGGTCGACGAAGATCGGTCCCTGCGCCGAGTACGGCGGCACCGGCAGGAACGCGGTGGCCTGCTGTTCGATCTGGCAGCGCAGCTCGATCGCGATGGTGTAGCTGCCCACGTCGAGCGGTGCATTCGTCGCGAGGCTGATCAGATCGATCTCGCCTCCGACTTCCTTGCTCGCGCCCGGCGCGATCGAGAACGTCGTGACGATCTGCGCGAAGCGGCGCGGCGCCGACCAGGTGTTGACGACTTCGCCCGCGGCGTCGCGCAGCGTGATCTCGAACTGCTGCGTACTCGGGCAGGTGAACGTCTGCGCCTGCGTGCCGGTGTTCTCGATCTTGAGGCTGGCGCTGACGCGCGGCGTGACGTTGTTGAGGACGCGCGGGCCCGGCAGCAGCGCGCTGACGCGGACGCCTTCGGCGACCGGCGCCTGGCCGATCGTCGTCGCGCCGATGCGCGCGTTCTGCAGGGCGTAGTCCTTCGTGCCGGCAATGTTGCTCTCGCTCCACTTCACGAGACCGACGTTCGGCGCGAACCACGCGCTGATCAGGCCCGCATCGGCGCAGGTGCGGCCGAAGTCCAGGCGCGTGACGCGCTGGAACGTGCCGGCCGGCACGCTCAGGCTCAGGTTCTTCGCGCCGATCGTCGCGCTGTTGTTGCAGCCGCCGAGCGCGAGGCTGAAGCGCGAGCCGACGTTGCGCGCGAAATCGGCGAGCACGACGGTCGCGCCAGTGTCTTCGTTGTAGGCATAGACGCGCGAGTCGGTCGGCTCGGAGCTGAGCCAGCTCGTGCCCATCAGCGGAAACGCGGTGACGTGGCGCCAGCTGCCGGCACTGTCGTCGACGGCGATGTCGCGCGTCGCGCCGGCATTGCCGACGTAGTTCGCGACATCGCCGACATTGAGCGGCAGGAATTCGCTGGCGGCGGCATTGCCGGCGAAAAGAACGGCGGCGGCGATGAAAATCTGCTTCCTCATGGTTCCTCCGTAGAACCGTTGCCGGCCAGCGATCCGGGCGGGACGCGAGGCGAATCGCGTCCGGCCAGCCGGCCGGTGCTCCTTCATGGAGCGATCGAATGCGGCATCGGAACCGCCGCGCACGAGCGCCCGCGACCGGGAAAATCCGGCCGTATTCGCGGCGTTTTGCGGGATTCGAACGATGCGTCCGGGCGACTGCGTCGGACGGCGGGCATCTTAGCCACGCGTGATGCAACGCACAATACGGCAGCGTTGCAGTTTTGTGCACAAATAAAAGCCGCGAGACCCGGCTCGCGGCTTGCTTCAACGATACCTGCCGATTTGTACGGACAGCGCGAACGCTGTTTGAATTTTGCGACGGATGCGCACTACTTGCCGGCGGGCTTCTTCTGCGCGGGCGGCTTGAGGAAATCCTCGGCCGTCTTGTCGAAATTCGCCGCTTTGTACGCCGGCAGCACGAAGGTCCAGCCGTCGAAGCGCGCGGCGAGCGTCGCGACCTCGGCGTCGAGCTTCGCGGCGCGCTCGGCCTTGTCCTTCGCCGGATCGAACGCCGCGGCAGGCGCGCCGCCCTCGGCGCCGGCCGACTTCGCTGCCTCGGCGGCCTTGGCCTCGGCGGCCGCGGCAGCGGCTTCGAACGCCGCGTCGTCCCTGCGTGCGGTGAACCGCGCGTAGAACTTCTCGTCCTTTTTCCAGCCCGTCAGTTCCACGACGAGACCGTCGAAGCTCGCGAACGTCGCGCGATACGTCTTGCCGTCGGCCGGCGGCGCAGCGTCGGCGGCAGCGACGACATCGTCGAAGTTCAGGCCGGCGAGCGTCGTCGCCTGCGTGTTCGCGGCAAATTCCGACGACAGCTCGCGCCCCTTCGGCAGATCGGCGAGTACGTAGTTCGTGTCGCCAGCCTGCGTCTTTGCGATGCGCGCCGACTTGCCGTCTGGACGCGTCCAGGCGACTTCGCGCACGCGCGTCGCCGGCAGGTCGACGACGCTCTTGTCGAGCCAGTTCGCCGCGGTCTTGTCGGGCACGAGACTGCCTTTCGCGAGCCAGCTCTGCCGGTCGCCGGCACGGCCGGCTTCGACTGGGTGCCGCCGGACGGTGACCTGCGCGGGCTGCGGCAGACCGTCGAGCGCGACCTGCATGCCCTTGGCACCGGCGACGTCCATCTCGGTCACGCCGATGTCGGCATAGCGCTGCTCGTTCGCGGTCTTCTGTTCGACGAGGCGCGACTGGGCCAGTTTCAGCAGGTACTCGCGCACCTTGCCGGCATCGGCGCGATAGCCGCCTTTTTCCTTGAGCGTCCAGCCCTTGTCGGTCTTCTCGATCGTCGCGACGACGGCCGGACCCGGCGCGGTCACGGTGATGCGCCGGACGTCGTTGATGCGTTCGGCGAGTCCGGGCAGTACTTCGCCGGAACCCTGCGCGACATCGGCCTCGGGCTTGCGCGAGAGACTGATCGCCGCGGCGATCGCGATGGCGGCGGCCGCGGCGATGCCGAGGCCGGTCACGGTTTTCGAGTTCATGTGGTTCATGGCGTTTTCGTGTGGTTCATGGCCTGGCTCCTCAGCCGCGCGCGCGCCGCGACTTCCAGCCGACGAAGCCCAGTGCCGCGAGGATCAGCAGCAGCGGCACGAGCAGGATGTTGATGAACTTCAGGCGCGTGCCGAGCGCGTCGATGTCGGCGTCGAGCTGTCGCCGCACTTCGCGCAGTTGCTTGCGAATCTCGACCTTGCGCTTGAGGAAGTTGTCGAGTTCGGCCTTCTGCTCGGCCGACAGCACCATCGCTTGATCCTGGCTTTTCGCGCTCTGGAGTTCGGTCAGCTTGCGCTCGGTCTCGCCGAGTTCCTGCTGCAGCTGCTTTTCCTTCTGGCGGAAGCTGTCGTCGGCCTTGCGCTTGAGCTCGGCGACCTTCGTGAATGGCCGCTGCGACGTCGCGCGCCCGCGGATCGAGATCAGGTCGGAATCGCCGGCGAGATTGTCGACCGCGTTGATCACGAGATCGCCGTTGTTCGCGAACGCATTCAGCACTTTCTGGCCGAAGAAATTCTGGACTTCGGCCCAGAGCCGGTCGCTGAGGATGTCGGTGTCGGCGAACACGACGACCGCATTGGACGCCTGGGCTTCGGCGAGATGGCCGGCGTCCTTGCGGTCCGGGAACGCGGTCTTGAAGCGGCCTTCGAGGCGTCCGGCGAGCACGAACGGCTGACCGCTCGGCTTGAAGTCGACGAGCAGCGTCGACGGATCGACGAGGAACTTCAGCCGGTCCACCGGAACGCTCATGGCCTGGTCGCTGGACTGGATCAGCGGCACGAGCTTCGACTGTGAATCTTTGGACAATTCCAGATAGCCCACGCTCGACATGTTGATCGAGTCGAGATTCGCCGTGATGACGTCGTCGGCGCTGAGGTCCTTGCGCGTGAAACCGAGAATGCCCGGATGGCGCACCGGCGGCGCGTTCGGCGCGATGCTGATCTGCAGCGCATGGGCGCGGTCGAGCACGACCTTGTCGTGCGCATAGTCGAGCCCCCAGGCCTTGAACAGGGTCGAGAGATCCGACGACTTGTCGGCCAGCATCGCCGCCTGCGGATTTTCCGGATCGGCGCCGGCCTGGTCCTGCTCGGCGCTCGGATCGACGAACACGAGCAGATGCCCGCCGCGCAGCACGAACTGGTCGATCGCGTACAGCGCGTCGTCGCCGAGGTCCTTCGGATGCACGAGCACGACGACGTTGATGTCGCTCTCGATGGTCTTGAGCGCCGCGGCGTTCATCTGGCGCAGATCGAAGAACTGCGCCAGCTCGCCGTACACCGCCCAGGGCTGGCGCATCTGGCGCGTCGCCTGATCGAAGCCCATGGTCATCGGCAGGCTGCTGATGAAGCCGACCGCGGGTTTCTTGTTCGTGCCCAGATCGTGGATCAGTTTCGCGATGTCGTATTCGGCGAGATTCTCGCGGCCCGGATCGAACAGCGGAATCTTCGCTTCGCCGTTCGTGGAATTGCTGCCGTAGACGCCGAGGAACACGCTTTCGCCGGCCGGGCCGAACGGCAGGCCCTGGATGCCGGCGGCGACGGCGTTGTCCTCGTCTTCCGAGTAGGCGACCGGGTCGACGACCTTGAGCCGCACCTTGCCGTCGGAGCGCGCCGCGATTTCCTCGAGCAGCTCGCGCACGCGCGGATAGTAGGCGCGCAGCGCGCGCGCGCTCGGGTTGTCGGTATCCGCCGTGCCCCGGTCGGAGAAGTACAGCGTGAGCTGGATCGGCTCTTCGAGCTTGCCGAGCAGACTGCGCGTGCCGTCGGACAAGGTATACAGATTGCTTTCGGTCAGATCGAGCCGGACGCCGCGCAGCAGCACGTTGCTGACGAGGACGACGGCGACGAACAGCAGGGCGAGTATCACCAGCGCGCTGCCGGTCAGGGTCTTGCGATTGAATGCCATGGCGGGTCCCTCCTCAGTCGGCCTTCTTCAGATCGATCACGACAGCCGTGGCGTAGAGCCACGCGACGATCGTCAGCGCGAAGTAGACGAGGTCGCGCAGGTCGACGACGCCCTTGGAAATCGCCTGGAAATGCGAGAACAGGCTGAGTCCCGCGATCGCGTCGACGATGCCCTGCGGCAGGAACGACTGGAAGAAGCCGAGCACCATCGGAAAGCCCGCCATCAGCAGCAGGAAACAGATGACGACGGTGAGAATGAAGGCGACCACCTGGTTGCGCGTCGCCGCCGACAGGCACGAGCCGATCGCGAGGAACGCGCCGGCCATCAGCAGGCTGCCTAGATAGCTCGCGACGATGACGCCGTTGTCGGGATCGCCGAGGTAGTTGACCGTGATCCAGATGGGGAAGGTCAGCGCGAGCGCAATGCCGACGAAGGCCCAGGCCGCGAGAAACTTCGCGACGACGGCCTGCCACATCGTGATCGGCAGGGTCAGCAGCAGTTCGATCGTGCCGCTCTTGCGCTCCTCGGCCCAGAGCCGCATCGCGATCGCGGGTACGAGGAACAGATAGAGCCACGGATGAAAGCCGAAGAACGGCTGCAGGTCGGCGCGGCCGCGCTCGAAGAACTCGCCGTAGTAGAACGTCATCGCGCCCGCCAGTATCAGGAAGATGACGATGAACACGTAGGCGACCGGCGTCGCGAAGTAGCTCGCGAGTTCGCGCCGGAAGACGGTCTTGACCGGATTCATGCGCGGGCCTCCGTGCCGTGCGGCAGCGTGATGCTGCGGAAGACTTCGTCGAGACGGCCGGCTTCGAGCTCGAGCCGGCTGACTTCGACGCCCTGCGATTTCAGCGCCTCGCTGATCGGCACGAAGATCGCTCGGCCCTTCTTCGGAATCGCCGTGATGCGGTGGTCGTGCGGGTCGATCTCGATCGTCTCGATGTCGGCGACGCGGGCCAGCGCCTCGCGCGCCGCGCCGGTGTTCGGCGCGGTCAGCGACACCGCGCCGTGATAGCGCGAGCGCGCCTCGAGTTCGGCCGGCGTCGCATCGGCGAGCAGCCGGCCGCCCGCGATCACGACGGCGCGCGTGCAGACCGCGTGCACTTCTTCGAGGATGTGGGTCGAGATCACGATGATCTTGTCGGCCGCCATCGCATTGATGAGGCCGCGGACTTCGTGCTTCTGGTTCGGATCCAGGCCGTCGGTCGGTTCGTCGAGGATCAGCGCCGGCGGATCGTGCAGGATGGCCTGGGCCAGCCCGACGCGGCGCTTGAAGCCCTTGGACAGCGTGTCGATCGGCTGCGCGAGCACCGATTCGAGCTGCAGGCGGCCGATCACGTCGTCGATGCGCTGGCGGCGGCGCTCGCCGGCGAGGCCGCGCACATCGGCGACGAATTCGAGGAACTTGCGCGGCGTCATCTCGCCGTAGCTCGGCGCGCCTTCCGGCAGATAGCCCAGCGCGCGCTTGGCCTCGATCGGCTGGCTCTCGACATCGAAGCCGCAGACCTTCGCCGCGCCCGAGGTCGGCGCGAGAAAGCCCGCGATCATCTTCATCGTCGTCGATTTGCCGGCGCCGTTGGGCCCCAGAAAGCCGAGCACCTGGCCGGGCTCGACCGTGAATGAAATGCCGTCGACGGCAGTGAACTGCCCGTAGCGTTTCGTCAGTTGTCGGGTTTCGATCATCGTCTCGTCACCGTAGGTCGGATGTGCGAATGGCTTCCCGCGCCGGGCGACCATGGCCGGCCCGGCCGTCGCGAAAAACGCGAATCGGCTGGCGGCTCTGCACGGACGCCCGCGGTGTCCGCCGGCGCGACGGCGCTGCAGCGGAGCGGGAAACTCCGCAATGTACCGCAAAGCCGGCGAAAAGTTCCCGCTGCGGAAGCGGCAATACGCCGATGACCGGCGTTGACCGTTTTGACGTTGCCGGACTACAAGGCCCGGCATCCGCCGGACGGACCCGGCCCGCTCCGCAAGCGACGACGGCATGCGCATCCTGCTGGTGGAAGACGACGACAAGATAGGCCGCTACGTGGCGCAGGCGCTGCGTGCCGAAGGCTTCGCCGTGGATCTCGCGACGGATGGCGACGACGGCCTGTGGCAGGCCGAGAGCGTCGACTACGACGGCGTCGTGCTCGACCTGATGCTGCCGGCGCGCGACGGCATGAGCGTGCTGCGGCATCTTCGCCGCGGCGGTTCGACGACGCCGGTGCTCATCCTGACCGCGCGCGGCGGCGTCGACGATCGCGTATCCGGACTCAACGCCGGTGCCGACGACTACCTCGCCAAGCCGTTCTCGGTATCGGAACTCATCGCCCGCGTGCACGCGCTGACGCGGCGGCGGCGGCCGCACATGGGCAACCTGCTGCGCTACGAGGACGTCGAGCTCGATCTCATGGCGCGCCGCGCGACGCGCAACGGCCGCCGCGTCGAACTGACGCCGCGCGAATTCGCGCTGCTGGAATTGCTCGCGCTGCATGCGCCGCGGCCGGTCAGCAAGGCCATCATCATCGAGAAGGTCTGGGATCGCTGCTTCGACTCGGAAACCGCGCTGGTCAATGTGCACGTTTCCCATCTGCGCAAAAAACTCGAACTGCCGGGACAGCCGCCGCTGATCCGCACGATACGCGGCGTCGGCTTCGCGCTCGGCGCCGAACCGGCGCTGCCGTGACGCGCAGGTGGCTGCGCACGGCCGGGGCCTTCGCCCTCGCCTTCCTGTCCGTGTCGGCGCTGTACTGGTTTCTCGTCGACCCGCACTGGCTCGCCGGCCGCGGCGAATCCGGCATGCCGGGCAACGTGCGCGCGCAGGCGCTGTTCGCACTCCTCATAGGGACGCTGTCCGGCCTCCTCGCGTGGCTGCTCGAGCGGCGTGCGCACGCACCGCTGCGCGCACTGCAGGACGAACTGCAGCGGCTCGATCCGGGCAACGTGCTGCATCGCCTGCGTCCTCCGGACGCGCCGGAACTGCACGCGCTCGCCGGCGGCATCAACGATCTGCTGAGCCGCGTGCATGTCGCGCTCGGCCAGCTCGACCGGTTCGCGGCGCAGGTCGCGCACGAACTGCGGCTGCCGCTGACGCTCGCGCGGCTGCGGCTCGATCAGGCCGCGCCGGATCTGCCCGACGCCGTCGCCGACGAACTCGTCGCGGAACTCGAACGCCTGACCCAGTTCGTCGACAAGACTCTGCTGCTCGCGAAGGCCGAGCAGGGAAATCTGCCGCTCAAGCGCGTGCGCGTCGATCTGCGCGCGCTGCTCGCGCGCATCGCCGAAGGCATCGCGCTGATGGCCGAAGCCGAAGACCGCACGCTCGAACTCGACGACGCGCCGGCCTGGATCGCGTTCGACGCCGACTACACCAAGCAGATCGTCTACAACCTGCTCGCCAATGCGCTGCGGCACGGTAGCGGACGCATCCGCGTGCGCCTGCGCACCGGCGGTACACGCGTCCGGCTCGTCGTCGTCAACGATCTGCGCGCCATACCGGCGCGACAGGGCAGCCTCGGCAGCGGTCAGCGCATGATCGCAGCGCTCGCGGCGCTGCATCGCGGCATGCACGTGCGCTATCGCAGCGACGGTCGCCACTACCTGGCGCGTGTCGTCGTCGACGCGGCGGCCGATTGAACAGTACGCGCGCGCACGCTCAATCTTGAAGAAATCTTAAAGTTCACTTGGCGGCCGCATGCGGTCGCTTCCTGCGACGCTCGACCGCGCACGGCTGCGGCCGAGGGATGCGGGCATGA
>CAMLLF010000026.1 GCA_946480705.1 uncultured Lysobacteraceae bacterium
CGTGCTGCTCGAACTGAAGAACACCTACGGCGTGATCCGCATGCAGGCCGCGACCGCGGCGCTGCTCGCGACCACCAATATTGCACTGATGTACTTTCTCGCCTTCCGATGACATCCGACCTGCCCCGCGTGCTGTTGACGGGTTTCGATCCGTTCGGCGGCGAAACGCTGAACCCGTCCTGGGAAGCCGTGCGCCGCCTCGACGGCGAAATCGTGCGCGGCCATCGCGTCTTCGCGCTGCAATTGCCGACCTGCTTCGGCCGCTCGCTGCGCACGCTGCGCGCGGCGCTGACGCGCACGGCACCCGACCTCGTGATCTGCGTCGGCCAGGCCGGCGGCCGCTCGCGGCTGTCGCTCGAACGCGTCGCGATCAACGTCGACGACGCGCGCATCGCCGACAACGCCGGCAGGCAGCCGGTCGACCGCCCCGTCGTGCGCGGCGGCCCGGCCGCATATTTCTCGACCTTGCCGATCAAGGCGCAGCTGCGCGCGCTGCAAAGCGCCGGACTGCCCGCCGAGATTTCGCAGACCGCCGGCACCTTCGTCTGCAACCACGTGTTCTACGGCCTCATGCACGCGCTGCGCGAAGCGCCGCACGTGCGCGGCGGCTTCGTGCACATCCCGTTTCTGCCGGAGCAGGCCGTCGCGCATGCCGGCGCACCGAGCCTCGCCCTCGACGCCGTCGTCGCGGGCCTGCGCGTCATCGTCGACACCGCGCTGCGCACGCGGCGCGATGCGCGCGTGGCGGCGGGCACGACGCACTGAGGTGGAACCACCGATGCGTGAAAGCAGGAGAGCGAAGCCGGTTCCCCGTCCTCCGACAACGTCGGGGGAAGAGGGCCAAGGCGCTGCTCGCCGCGCGCTCACTCAATTCCCACTCCTCTTCGCGCGTGACCCGCTCCCGCGTCAGTAACTCATGATCCGCAGATCCTCGACCTTCCAGACACTGCCGTCCTTCACGAACCCTGACGCGACGAACACATCGCCGTAGTCCATGTCGACCTCGGCGAACTCGGGACACGGCCGTCCTGCCGTCTCGATGCAGCCGCCGCGCGCGACGTCGTGCCACTGCGGCGTCGGTTCGGTGTCGCCCGTCTGCGGGTTGCGCGTCGGCAGCCAGCTGAGTTCGAGCAGGTTCCAGCTCACGTTGTCGGCGGTGGCGCGCACGATGAACGCGTAGCGCTTGTCGGGCAGGATCGGAAACGGCACGCAGCTGCCGGCGACGATCATCTTGTCGCCGGCGTAGCCGATGCTGAAATGTTCGATCGCCACGCCCGTGCAGACGCCGCCGGTGCCGAAGCCGTCGGGCACGTGGCCGAACGTGATGCCGCGGCCGAGCGGACAGCCGTTCGCGAACTGCGGCAGGTCGAGAATCGGACACGGCACGAGCGCCGCGCCGCCGCGCAGGCCGATCGCGAAATGCATGTCGGGATCGGCCGCCGCGCTGCCGGTATCGAGCTGGAACGTGATCTGCTGGATCTCGTCGTTGCGCACCGGGCCGTAGCTCCAGCGCGCCCAGTCGGGCGAGCCGCCGTGGCCGACATAGCCGAAAGGTCCGATCGCGAGCGCGCTGCCGGAATGCACAAGGACGGCAAGCGCGAGACATCGCAGTGACACGGAAGGCTTCATCGCATCCTCCATCGAGCCCCCGTCGACCGAGCATGCCAAACCGCGCATTGCATGGGCAACCGCACCGGGCGTCGCCGGCGTTCAGAAAAATGCGGATTTGCGGCGGAAACGCGCGATCGCGCGCGACGCGGTCAGGTTGCCGCGGCGCGCTGGGTCTCGGCGGTCTTGTCCTTGCCGTCCTTCTTGCCGTCCTTGCCGGCCTCGGCCGTGGTCGGCTCGCAGCGCTTGGCCGACGGCGCGCTGACGGTCAGCACGAGTTCGCCGGTCGCGGCGTAAGGCAGCTTCACGTTGACCGCGTCGGTCGAATAGTAGAAGCCGCCCTTGGACGGTGCGTTGACCGAGCTGCGGCTGCGCGACTCGTAGGACTTGCCGACGTCCTTGTCCGTCGTCGCGACGAGGAACCGATTGAGCTTGCTCACCTTCACGCAGCCGACGAGCGCGGTCGGCTGGAACGGACGGATGTCGATCTTCAGCGGATCGACCGCGACGGTCTCGCGCACGTTGCCTTCGTCGTCGAGCAGATAGAACAGCGGCTTGAACACGGTGCGATGCTTGGTCGTGTCCGAGTCCTGCGCGATGACACGGACTTCGATCAGCGCCTCGTCGACCGGCTTGCTGAGTTCGACGCGACGGAAATAGCTGCGCCCGCGCGGCAGTTCGGCCTCGGGCGCGGTGGCATCGACGGGCAGGCGTGTCGGCTGGTCGAGCAGCAGGGTGATCGCGCCGGGCTGCGCCGTGACGACGCCGGCTTTCGGTGCCTCGGGCTTGCCGCCGAGCTTTTCGCGCACCCAGTTGAGGGGACCGGCCGCGGACGCCGCACTGAACGCAAAGGCGGCAACGGCGACGAGGGCGACGACGAGTCGGGGAGGCGTGGGGCGCATGAAGAAAAGCGACAGCGGGTTCCGGTAAAAGTTCGATGCCGCATGGACGCGGTGCGTCGCCGCGGCCTGCGGCGTCCGCCGGCGGACGCCGCAGCGCGTGAGATTTACTCGGCCGCGAGCGGCTGCAGATCCTTGCCGTCGCCGGAATACGCGGTGATCTGCAGATAGTCGGCGATGACCTTGAGCAGATGCTTGTGCTCGGCGCTGGCCTTGTCCGGATTGCGCAGCACGACGCCGGTCAACTTGCCTTCGTCCTTGAGTTCCTGCAGGGAGCCCAGCAGCATGTTCTTGCCGAGCGGATTGCCCTGGAACAGGAACTGGTCCTTCTCGACCGCCTTGACGTAGGCATTGCCGTCCTTGACGTCCTTGGCCGCGTACGCGGCGAAAGCGAAGCCGAATACCGCAAAGAGGACCAGCAGGAAACGTTTCATCATCGACTCCGGATCGCGCGGCGCCGTGCCGCGACGGGGGTGAGGGAAAGCGGCGTCACTTCGCCGCGCTTTCGGTGCGCACTTCGGTGATTTCCATATCGGGTTTTTCCTGCAGGTACGTGCGCACCTTCAGTTCGAGGCCGATGCGCGCGAGCCCCTGGATGTGGCGCTCGGTGACCTTCTGCTTGCCGTCGCGCTTGAGGAACACGCTGTTGGCCGGCTTGTTCTCGTCGCGCAGATAGCGCAAGTGGCCTTTGACGTCTTCTTCGGACAGCGTCGCACCGTTGAGGTCGAACTGGCCGTCCTTGTCGGCGACCAGCGTGAGGTCGAACGTGGCCGGAATGTTCGGCGCGGCGACGGCGTCGGGACGTGTGCGGCCGCCGCAGGCGCTCAGCGCGAGCGAAGCGGCGAGCGCGATCAGCGCCGCGCGCAGGGTCCGGTTCAGGGCACGGTATTGCATCAGGCTGTCCTGGCAGAAGACGTGGGATGAAACAGCGTACAGGAAACACCAAACCGGAAATAGCGGCCACGTTCGGCGGCGATCGCGCGCTTTTCGGCAACGCGGCGGGCCGTCGTCAGGTCCGCGGCAGGGTCACGCCGCGCTGGCCCTGGTACTTGCCGCCGCGATCGGCATAGCTCGTCTCGCACTCCTCGTCGGATTCGAAGAACAGCATCTGCGCGACGCCTTCGTTGGCGTAGATGCGCGCGGGCAGCGGCGTGGTGTTGGAGAACTCCAGCGTGACGTGGCCTTCCCATTCGGGCTCCAGCGGCGTCACGTTGACGATGATGCCGCAGCGCGCATACGTCGACTTGCCGAGGCAGACCGTCAGCACGCTGCGCGGAATGCGGAAGTATTCGACCGTGCGCGCGAGCGCGAAGGAATTCGGCGGAATGATGCAGACGTCGCTCTTGATGTCGACGAAGCTCTTCGGATCGAACGACTTCGGATCGACGATCGTCGAGTTGATGTTCGTGAACACCTTGAACTCGTCGGCGCAGCGCACGTCGTAGCCGTAGCTCGACGTGCCGTAGGAGATCAGCTTCCCGCCGGAGACGTTCTGGCGCACCTGGCCCGGCTCGAACGGTTCGATCATGCCGTGGCTTTCGGCCATGCGGCGGATCCACTTGTCGGCTTTGATGGTCATGTCTGCGGAGATTCCGGGGTCAGGTGTTCTGGATGACGATCTTCGGGAACTGGATCGCCTTGTTGCGCGCCTGCAGCGACAGCTTCGCGGCGAGGCGACGCGCGATCTCGCGATAGCGCAGCGCGATGGCCGACTGCGGCGCGGCGACGACGGTCGGCGTGCCCGCATCGGCCTGCGCGCGGATCGCGATGTCGAGCGGCAGCGAGCCGAGCAGCGGCACGTCGTACTGCTGTGCCATGCGCTCGCCGCCGCCGGCGCCGAAGATCGCTTCCTCGTGACCGCAGTTCGAGCAGACGTGCGTGGCCATGTTCTCGATGATGCCGAGCACCGGCACTTCGACCTTGCCGAACATCTTCAGTGCCTTCTTCGCATCGAGCAGCGCGATGTCCTGCGGCGTCGTGACGATGACCGCGGCGCTCATCGGAATGCGCTGCGCGAGCGTCAGCGCGATATCGCCGGTGCCCGGCGGAAAGTCGATGACGAGATAGTCGAGTTCGTCCCAGAGCGTGTTGGTCGCGAGCTGCATCAGCGCCTGCGTGACCATGGGACCGCGCCAGATCACCGGCGTGTCGTCCTCGATCATGTAGCCGATGCTCATGATCTGCAGGCCGTGATTGCGCTTGGGCGTGAAGTTCTGTCCGTCGGGACTCTCGGGCTTGCCCGAGGTCGCGGTCAGCAGCGGCAGCGACGGACCGTAGACGTCGGCATCGAGCACGCCGACGCGGGCCCCTTCGGCGTGCAGCGCGAGCGCGAGATTGACCGCCGTCGTCGACTTGCCGACGCCGCCCTTGCCCGATGCGACGGCGACGATGTTGCGCACGCCGGGCAGCGGACTGAGGTCCTTCTGCACCTGATGCGCGTAGACGCGGTAGGACACGGTGGCGACCGCGGCATCGACCTCGGGCAGCGCTTCGAGAACGTCCTTGATGCGCACGGCGAGTTCGTTCTGCCAGCCCGCGGCGGGATAGCTCAGTTGCACGTCGACCGACACGCGGGCGCCGTCGATGCCGATGGCGCGTACAGCACCGGCCGCGACGATATCGCTGCCGGTATGAGGATCCTGAACGGCGGCCAGCGCCTGCCGTACCAGGGCCTCGGTTACCTGGCTCATAACTGCTCCATGGGAACTTTCGGCGCGGATTGTAGTGTCAAAACGCCGATTCCGCCGAGCGGCCCGCCCCTGGCCGCCGCGTTGCGATCCGCCGCCGGCGCCGGCATCCTGCGCGCCGCGCTCTTCCGTCCCAAGGATTCCCCATGCTCAACCGCTTCCGCGTTTCGCTCGCCTTCGCCGTCTGCGCCGCCGTCGCCGCCTGCTCCAGCGAGCCGCCGCCTGCCGCGCCGGACGCGAAGGCCGACGCCTCCGGCGCCGCCGCCAAGGCCGACGTCCGCGATCCGCGCACCCCGAACAGCACTGCGTCGGCGCGCACGCCGGGCCCGCGCCTGCCGACCGAACTCGACAACACCGACCGCCCCGGCGACATGCCGAAACAGCGCCCGACCGGCCGCGTCGAATGCGACCAGTTCGGCGAAAAGCTGCGCCAGTGCGTCAACAGCGGCGTGCTGTCGCCGGAGTCGCGCGAAACGCTGCGCTCCGAATACGTCGTCGCGATGAACGGCGCGAAGTTCAGGAACGCCGACCTGGCCAAGACCTGCCTCGACCTGCAGGAAAAACTGCAGCCGAAACTGGTGCAGGCGGGATGCCGGAATTTCTGAGCGAGCGCGCTCGCGGATGCGCACTGCGAATGCGCACTGACTGAGCTTCCCGGCACAAACCCATCCCGCCCACGCCCGGCCGGGATGGGTGGGGATGGGATTGCGCTTGCCGTCGCGCGCAGAAGCGAGCGGCCGCGCCGACAAAAACCCCGAGCACTGCATCCGGTGAACACGCCAGTCTCGTGCACCGCATCGCCGATCGCCTCCCCACCCGACCAGCCCCGTGGTTGCCCCATGCCATAATGCCGCGCCGCAACAGCCGGAAGCCAACGGATGACTTCACCGCGTCGCCTACTCGTCACCTGCGCCCTGCCCTATGCCAACGGCCCGCTGCACCTGGGCCATCTCGTCGGCTACACCCAGGGTGACATCTGGACCCGCGCGCAGCGCATGAGCGGCAACGTCGTTCATTTCGTCTGCGCCGACGACGCGCACGGCACGCCGATCATGCTGGCCGCGGAAAAGCAGGGCGTCGCGCCCGAAGCCTTCATCGAACCGATCCGGCAGTCGCACGAAACCGACTTCGCCGACTTCGGCATCCGCTTCGACCACTACCACTCGACGCACAGCGACGAGAACCGCCAGCTCGCCGAGCAGATCTACCAGCGCCTGCGCCAGGACGGCCACATCACGCCGCGCGTGATCGAGCAGCTCTACGATCCGGTCAAGGCGATGTTCCTGCCCGACCGCTACATCAAGGGCGAATGTCCCAACTGCGGCACGGCCGACCAGTACGGTGACAATTGTGAAAATTGCGGCGCGAGCTACGCGCCGACCGAACTCAAGAACCCGCGCTCGGTGATGTCCGGCGCGACGCCGGAGCTGCGCGAGTCCGAGCACTACTTCTTCGAGGTCGCCCACTTCAGCGAATTCCTGCGCGAGTGGCTGTCGGGCGACTCCGCGCATTCCAGCGTCAAGGGCAAGCTGCGCGAATGGCTCGACAGCGAGCTGCGCGCCTGGGACATCTCGCGCGACGCGCCCTACTTCGGCTTCGCGATTCCCGATGCGCCCGGCAAGTTCTTCTACGTCTGGCTCGACGCGCCGATCGGCTACCTCGCGAGCTTCAAGGCGCTCTGCGTCAGCGGCAAGAAGGCCGCGAACACGCACGACCCGCTGCAGTCGACCGACTATGACGTGTTCCTGCGCCGCGACAGCGCCGACTTCGATCCGTCGACCGAACTGCACCATTTCATCGGCAAGGACATCATCAATTTCCACGGCCTGTTCTGGCCGGCCATGCTGCACGGCGCCGGCTATCGCGCGCCGACCGCGCTGCACGTGAACGGCTATCTCACGGTCAACGGCGCGAAGATGTCCAAATCGCGCGGCACCTTCATCCAGGCGCGCACCTACCTCGACGTCGGCCTCGATCCCGAATACCTGCGCTACTACTTCGCCGCGAAGACCGGCGCCGGCGTCGACGATCTCGATCTGAACTTCGACGACTTCGTCGCGCGCGTGAACGCCGATCTCGTCGGCAAGTTCGTCAACATCGCAAGCCGCTGCGCGGGCTTCGTCAACAAGCGCTTCGCCGGCGTGCTCGCGACCGAACTGCCCGACCCGGCCATGTACGCGCAGTTCGTCGCGAGCGCGCACGACGTGCAGCAGTCCTACGACGCCGGCGAATTCAGCCGCGCGATCCGCCAGACCATGGCGCTGGCCGACGAGGCGAACCGCTACATCGACGAGCGCAAGCCCTGGGTCATCGCCAAGCAGGAAGGCGCCGACGCCGAACTGCTCGCCGTCTGCACGCAGGGCCTGAACCTGTTCCGCGTGCTCGCCGCCTGCCTCAAGCCCGTGCTGCCGGCGACCGCCGCGCGCGCCGAGCATTTCCTCGCCGCGCCGATGGACCACTGGCACGACATCACGCATCCGCTGCTCAACCACTGCCTGCGCGAATTCCAGCCGCTGCTGACGCGCGTCGACCCCAAACAGATAGAGACCATGATCGAAGCCAGCAAGGAAGACCTGCAGCCCGCCACGACCGAAGCGACGACCGCGGCCCCGAAGCCGGCCAGCGCAGCCAAGCCCGCCGCGCCGGCAGCGGCCGCGAACGACGCCGCGCCGACGGTCGCGCCGACGGTCGCACCGACGATCGGCATCGACGACTTCGCGAAGCTCGACCTGCGCATCGGCCTCGTCACCGCCTGCGAATTCGTCGACGGTTCCGACAAGCTGCTGCGCTTCGAACTCGACGCCGGCGATCTCGGCACGCGCCAGATCTTCTCCGGCATCCGCGCGGCCTATGCCGAGCCGGACAAGCTCGTCGGCCGCAAGGTCGTGTTCATCGCGAACCTCGCCCCGCGCAAGATGCGCTTCGGCGTGTCCGAGGGAATGATCCTGTCCGCCGGCAGCGGCGGCGACGACCTGCACCTGCTCGACGTGGACGCCGGCGCCGCCGCGGGCATGCCGGTCAAGTAGCCGGGGACTGCGCGTGCACGGCGACGCACTCGTCGCAGCGATCGTCGCCGTCGCGCTCGCGGACCGGCTGCTGCTCGCCGCACCGGGCACCGCCCTGCCGCCGCTGCGCGCGATCGCGCTGCACGGCGTGCTCGCCGCGCTCGTCGCGACCGTGACCACGCTCGCGACGGCCGCGTTGCACGACACGCTCGCGCCGCGCATCGCGCCATATCCGGCGGGCTTTCTCGTCGTGCCGGTCGGCGCGGCATCGACCGCACTCGCCGCCGTGCTGCTGCCGCGCTGGCGCACGTCGCTGCGCGACACCGACTGGCGCCTGCTCGGCGCCGACGCGATCGCGCTGACCGTCATCGCCGGCTTCACCGGCGGCGATACCGCCTCCACGCTGCTGCGCGGCTTCGCCTGCGCAAGTGCGTTCGCATTCGCGCTCGTCGTGCTCTGTGCGCTCGAACGGCGCCTGCAACACGGCTCGATACCCGACGCGTTCCGCGGACTGCCGATCCAGTTGCTCAACGCCGGCATGCTCGTGCTCGCCGGCAGCGGCATCGTCGGACTGTTCGGCGCATGACCGCGCTCGTGCTCTCGCTGCTCGCGATCGCCGCGCTGTTCGGCATCGCGTTGCATCGCCTGGTTCCTGCCGAGGTACCGTCGCCCACGCCGCTCGCCGATCGCGTCGACGCGCTGCTGCCGCAGACCCAATGCGGCCAGTGCAAATACGCCGGCTGCCGCCCCTATGCCGAAGCCATCGCGACCGGCGAGGCCGAGATCAACCGCTGCCCGCCCGGCGGCAGCGCCGGCATCGCCGCACTCGCCAAGCTGCTGAATCGCGCGCCGCTGCCGCTCGACCCCGAGCACGGCGTCGAGACGCCCCGCACCGTCGCCGTCATCGACGAAGCCGTCTGCATCGGCTGCACCAAATGCATCCAGGTCTGCCCCGTCGACGCGATCCTCGGCGCGCCGCAGGTCATGCATTCGATCCTTTCCGACGAATGCACCGGCTGCGGACTCTGTCTCGTGCCCTGCCCGGTCGATTGCATCGCACTCGTGGCGCCGTAGGCGCTCGCCGCGCATGAACGTCGCCGGCCGCCCGGCCTTCTCCCCGGCAGCTCGAGCGACGCACGATTCCGCCGACCGCAGTTCCAGTGAAAGACGCCACGAACGCCGACTGACGCTTCAGTGGTCCTCTGCCTCCATCGTTGTCCACCAGCACGCCAGTAGCGACATTCCGGCAATCACCGACATGAGGATGACGGCGGACGCCGACAGCTCGCCGCTGATCCAGTTCTGCCAACCGGCCTGCAGCAGCGGCGTCGACACGAGGCTCAGCCAGCAGGCCGCCATTCCGGCCACGATGCCGCCCGCCAGTGGCCACGCCGCACGACGGCGGCGTGGCGGCAACTGCTGCATCACGCGATCGGAAAATCCGTCGTCGGGTACCGCGCCGTCGAACTGCGCGCGCAGCAGGGTCTCGATTTCAGTGTCGTCCGAGTGATTCATGATGTTTGCTCCGCATCGACCTGATGCCACGCCGCCAGCCACGTCTTCAGTTTTGCCTTGCCGCGAGTCGCGTGGGTTTTCACGGTGCCCAGTGGCATCGTCAGCACATACGCCGCTTCTTCGTGACTGAGGCCCAGTTGCACACAATGCAGCAATACCGTCCGCTCCGCGCCGGACAGGCGTTGCATGGCGCGTTCCAGATCCAGCTGCAGATCGATCGCGCGAGCCGGTACCGGCAGTGCTTCGAGCTCTCCGTCGCCGCCCTCATCGGCCGGCCATGACTTTTTCCGGTGCGTCTGCAGGAAACACGTATAGGCGACGCGGTAAAGCCAGGTGGAGAAACGTGCGTCGCCGCGAAACTGATCGAACTTCTGCCAAGCCAGCAGATAGACCTCCTGCGCGAGATCGTCGGCCGCCGCATGATCACCCTGCAGCAAACGCCTCAGTTGCGCACGCACCAGGCCTTGATGGCGACGCACCAGTTGTTCGAACGCGCGCGGGTCATTGCCCAGCCGCACCCGCGCCACCAGCGCCTGATCGATGCGCGCCTCGGCGGCGCTGTCAGCCATGCGCGTTCTCGCGTCGATTCAACCACCAGCTGGCGAGGTAACCCAGACCGATCATCAGCGGCAACAGTCCGATCCCCCACAGGCTGCGCAGGCTGACACCGTTGTCGAGCGGGCCTGGCAGCGTGAGGAACATGACCATCAGCCCGAGGCCGCCGCCGATCAACACCAGCGCCCGGCGACGTTCGGAATAGACGAGGTTCGGCTCGACCAGCAACTGGGGCGGCAACTCGACGCCCTTGTCGGCCAGTTGCAGCAGCGTCTGATAGCGCGCCTGCGTTTGCCGATAGCGGTAACGCAACAGGATCAGGACGATCAGCACGGGAGCCATCATCACGATGAGGGGGATCAGGAAATGGATGGGTTGCATTGAAACGCTCCGGAATTGAATGGCGCAGGTGGAAGACGCCGAGACCGGCGTCTTCCCGGGACTCAGGGTTTTGTGGCTTCGGCGGCGAGCAGATCGGCGATACGCTCGGCCAGCATCCATGCCTGGCTTTGTCCTTCATTGCTGGTCAGCGCGACGGCGCTGCCGGTTTCCCAGATCATCGCCAGATTCGTCGTGACACCTTCGATGCCGCCCTGGTGTCCGCGAATATGGCGCCCGTGCGAGAGCCGCTCGTCGAAACCGGCGCCAATGCTCCCGGGGCCCATGGGTATCGGATCCTTGAACATGCTTGTCAGCGTGTCCGGTTTGAGCAGCTTGCCGCCGCGCAACGCCGCGGCAAAGCGCAGGAGGTCGGCGTTGTTCGAATAGCTGTCGCCTGCCGGGCTTCCCTTGTAAGGAATTTTCATCCAGTTCGCCTTCCAATCCGTTGAAAAGGGACTCGCCTGAAAATAGCCGACTGCCAATTTTGGCGTCGTCTCGTCCAGGGTGTTGAATCCGCTGGAGCGCATGCCGGCGGGCGCGAAGACATGGCGCTGGACGTAGCCGAAATAATCCTCGCGGGAGACGTTCTCGATGATGCGACCGAGCAGGACGTAGCCGGCGTTGCTGTAACTCACCTGCTTGCCAGGCTCGCTGACCCGAGGCTGGCGAGCAATGAGGTCGAGATAGTCGGCGGGATTGACGTATTTCTCACGGTGCTGGAAGAACGCCGGGACGAAGAAATCACCGAGGCCCGATGTGTGATGCAGCAACTGCCACACGGTGATTTTTTTCGCCGCGTCGTGGTCGGGATATTCGGGCACCAGCTGATCGAGCGTCGAATCCCACGACAGCTTGCCGGCTTCGACGAGTTGGCCAATGGCCACGGCAGTGAACATCTTGCCTACCGAAGCCACGCGAAATTTTGTCTCGCGATCGACCGGGACGCCGAAGCTGCGCTCGGCCAGGCCACGGCATTCATCGAACACGGTCTTGCCGCCGTGGGCGACCGTCACGCATCCGGAGAAGTCGTTGGCTTGTACGAGCCGGTCGAGCGCGGTGTGGATCAGGCTGTTCAACCGCTCCGGCGAGACCGCCGTATCCGGCCAGTCGGCGTACAGCGCCGGATCATCCATCGGCATCAGATCCGCGCGTCCCAGCTTGCCGGGCTGCGCCGGATCGGCCGCCAGAATGAACATGACCCATTGACCAGTGCGACGCGCCTTCACGGTCAGCACCAGAAAGCCTTGCTGGACGTGTGCGTTGGTCAGCGTCAACCCGCCGCTTTCGCGTACCGCCGCGACCAGACCGTCGACGAAGGCAGCCGCGTCTTCCTTGCCGAAGGCAGATGACAGAACCGTCGGTGCCCACGCCCGCATCTGCTCGGGCGTATCGCTGTTCACATGACGCAGGAGTTCACTGCCTACCTTGCCGAGCGGTGTGTCGGGCACCGTCGTCGACGGCGCAGCAACGACGGCGCCGGACGCGCACAGGAAGGCGGCAAGTGCGAATGCCGATAGCGAAAAACCTCGGCGCAGCCCACGTGCTGCCATCGGGAAAAAATTGTTCATCAGTCGTATGCCTCGACGTGCGCGCGCCACCGGCATGCAGATCGGTGGCGCAAGAATGGGAAGGTTCGCGCAACTGCGCAGTGGCAGCTGTCATCCGGTTGGATGCGTCGATGCGGCAATCTGGATTCATCGCCCGAACTTCCGACATCGGACCGGAGCACCGCCCCCCGCCTCGCCACCGTTGTGCCCCCTCCGAACCCGGAGTTACAGTGCGCCAACCCATCGACCGTATGAAACTGACCCTTGGTTGCGGAGGCGTCATGACGAACGTTCCGATGTATCACGACGGCATGCGGCAACTGCAGGACATCCGCGAAACCCGCCCGCTCGCCGATCGCCTCGAACAGGTCATCAAGCGCACCGCGCTCACCGACGAAGACCGCGCCTTCATCGCACGCTGCGCGATGTTCTTCATCGCGACCGCCGACGCGGACGGGCATCCGGACTGTTCCTACAAAGGCGGCCTGCCGGGATTCGTGCAAGTCCTCGACGACGGCACGCTGGCCATCCCGGACTACGACGTCAACGGCATGTACCGCACCTGGGGCAACGTGCTCGTCAATCCGCACATCGGACTGCTGTTCATCGATTTCGAGAATCCGAAACGGCTGCGCATCAATGGCACGGCGAGCGTTGCCGAGGACGACCCGCTGCGCGAGGCGTTTCCCGGATCGGTCTTCATCGTGCGCATCACGCCGACGCTGATTTTTCCGAACTGCCCGCGCTATATCCACACGATGCAGATCGTCGAGACGTCCGTGCATTCGCCACGTTGCGACTACACGCCGCCAGTGCCGGCGTGGAAGACGTTCGAGGTGTTCCGCGATGCGTTGCCGGCCAGGGATCGTTCCGGCGAGTGAAGCCTCAGCCGGACAGCAACCGAATCGCCAGCCACCCCGGAAGACCGATATAGAAGGCCACGCGACTTAGCACTGTCAGCGTACGGCGCGCCGCGTCGGCACGTGCCGGCCATTGCAGCATCGCCACGTGCATGGACTCGACCACGATGCGCAGCACCGCGGCGAACAGCATCAGGCCGATGGACCAGGCGGCCCACCAGACCAGCAGTCCGGTGAACCATGCCACTAATCCATAGGTATACAACTCACCGAACGTCCCACCGAAGGCGATGTACTGGTGCAAGCGGAATGCCGGCAGCGCCGGAAGCAGCGGGAACAGCACGAACTTGACCAGTGGATGATCGAGCCGCGGCCAAGTCGCTCGCGCGCGCGCCGTGGCGTAGTCGGCCATGCGTGTCGAGATCGCGTCGGCGACCTTCACGGTCGATCCGGCATCGGTCAGCGCGCGCAGCAGCGCGT